>CAMEIK010000210.1 GCA_945918315.1 uncultured Clostridia bacterium | reverse complement strand
AAAACAGAACGGCGGCCAGCAATGCAGCCGCCGTTCCGGCGAAAAATCGTTTCATTTTCCTCACCCGGGAAAATCATTCCCGGAAAGGAACATATTTATTCCGCTTTTTTCTCGGTTCTGGAGTCAATAAAAGCGGCAATCTTGTCCAGGGTATCGGGAACCATTTCCACAATCCGATCCGCGGTTGTATTGGCAGGCTCCGCTACCGGCATCATCCGTACCGCGCCGTCCTTAACAATCAAAAAACAGATGGGGGTCACCTTCACACCGCCCCCGGCGCCGCCTCCAAAAGGATTGTCCTCGCCGGGACGGGAGGTCTTGGTGGTAAAATCCGAACCGCCTCCGCCAAAGCCAACGCTGACCTTGGACACCGGAATAATGGTCACACCATCCGGTGTTGTGATGGGAGTCCCAATCACAGAATTCACATCCACCATTTCCTTGATCTTCTGAATGGTACTCTCCAGCATATTGGGAAGCTTCTGACTCATTTTACTGCACCGCCTTTTCTTTTCTTCTTAATTTTCAAAAACTCTATCAGAGCACGGAAACCATACACAATACCCAACGCAAGCAGCCTGCCCAAAGTAATCGTAAGATCCAGCCGTGCGATTACCAGGGTCTCATTCGCGGTGAAATCACACTCCACCTCCAGGTCCCGCTTTTGTATCACAAAAACCCGCTCCAGCCGGGGAAGAAGATTTCCCAGAGCGGCCCAGGCTTTTCCATAGTTTACCGCGAGATCACAGGGATCATCCCCTGCCAGGATCAGCTTCAGTTCCAGCACATTGACCCGAAGCTTCCGCCGAAAAGAATTGAGCAGGTCAAGACCGACTTTTACCAGGGGAAGGAAATCCGTCCACGAGCCGCCGGTCTTCTGCTTTTCCTGTACTTTTCCGTCCGGCTTTTCCGTCTGTACGGAGGATTCCTGCTTTTGGGCAACATCGGATTTCTTTTTCGGCTGTTCTTCTTTCTGCTTTTCTTTCCGGGATACCTTCCGTTTCTTCGGTCTTGGGAACAGGGTGATTTTCACCGGGCCGGCAATCACACGGACGCATACACCGTCCGAATCATATCGAACCGACGCCCCAAGGGGCAGTATCGAAAGAAGAACCAGCACCGCAAGCGCAATCAGCCAGCCCATCAATGCTCCTCCTCACCGCTCTGCGGTATCATCTCCGGTTCACTGAAAGAAATCTTTTCGATCTCAGGAAGCTCCTCCAGGGAAGAAAGCCCAAAGGTTCGCAGGAAATCCGGCGTGGTACGGTACTGAATGGGTCTTCCGGGAACATTCAGCCGTCCGGCCTCCTCAATGAGCTTCTTATTCAGCAGAGCGGAAATGGAATAGGCGCTGTCCACGCCGCGGATCTGCTCCACCATTGCCTTGGTGGCAGGCTGATAGTACGCGATAATCACCAGCGCTTCCAGCTGAGAAGAAGAAAGCTTCGGCGGTTTTCTGGTCTCCAGAGCCTTCGTCACATAATCCGCCATTTCGCCGGAGGAAACCATCTGATAGCCATCCTCCAGGCGCAGAATCCGGATCCCCCGTCTTTCAAACGCATAGCGGTCAGCCAGCGCGTTCGCGGCCGCTTCCGCTTCTTCCGGAGTTACATCCGCCGCAAATGCCAGCCTGCTTAGCTCCACCCGCTCTCCGGCAGCAAACAAGATGGCCTCAATAGCACGTTCCAGATCTTCATGTTCCATCAGGTCATCTCCTCCGATGTGGGCTGTCCGCGGTTCAGGAGCCGGACCTTTGGATTTTCTCCGGACAGGTCCTCCTCCAATGTTACGGAATTGGTCTTGCACAGGTCCAAAATGGCAAGGAATGTGGCAACAATCTCCGAACGGCTTCTGCTGTTTCGAAGCAGTGTTTTTAGCCTTTCTACCCCCCGAAGAAGCAGGCTCCGCAGAACCTCTCCCGCTTTCCGGGAAACCGGATAGCGCTCCTTACCGACAATGCCCCGAAAATTATCCGCAGGCGGCGGAAGCTGACGGCCCTGGCGCTGGGCAATCGTGTCCAGGGCATGGAAAATATCCAGAATGGTATGCTGATAGCGGTACTTCTGATCCCGCCTGAGCGGCTCCGGCTCCTTTGTAAAAAGGCACCGCCCAATCTCATTGCGGGGCTCCAGGTTAGAAACCGCTGTACGGATCTGCTCCATGGCTTCCTTCCGCCGGCGGTCCATCAGACTGCGTCGCAGCAGGTCCAGCTCCGTTTCCGCTTCCTGCTGCTCAGCGGCAGACAGAAGCATCTTGGTTTTGATAAGCATCAAATGAGATGCCATGGTAATAAACTCACTGGCAATCTCCATGTCCAGCCGCTTCATCTCGTCCAGATAGGCAAGATACTGTTCCAAAATCGCAGTGATAGATACATTCTGAATCTCTATTTTGTTTTTGCTCAGCAGCAGAAAAATGGCGTCAAGCGGGCCTTCAAAATCCTCCATTTCCTCACTGCGGGTATGGACGATCCCCTCGAGACGATATTGGGGTTCTGACATAGCGGCTCCCTTTTCTTAATGAATCCAACAATTTGGTGGTATTATACCATTCTTTTCCCACAAGCGCAAGCGTCTTGAAAAATTTTAAGCTTTCTCTCCAAAAAGATTGCATTTTTCGACAGGATGTGCTAAGATATGCACAAGAGTTTAAGCGGAGGGGATCCAACATGGCAAGGCGCAACCGGTATCGGGAATTCGAAAGCTTAATGACCAAGGTCATGGCGGGAGATGTGCTTGTATTTGTTCTATATCTGATCTTTGCAGGCAAGGGATTGACTGTTTTGCAGATTATCGCAACGGTTCTTGTTTTCCTCATCTCCGTCCTTGCGTTAGCATGGCTTTTCATTACCAAGGAACTGTTCCGCCGCCGCAGCCTGTGGATGGTCACCGGCTTCGGGGCTACCTTCCTGTGCCTGCTGTTCTCTCTGATTCTGAAGTATCCCTGCCCCCCTGTTGTTGCGGGATAAACTTGTTTTTCTAAAAACACATCCACCGGCGAAGCCGGTGGTTGTCATTAGACGGGCATAGCCCTCT
>CAMEIK010000209.1 GCA_945918315.1 uncultured Clostridia bacterium | reverse complement strand
ATTCCTTAATTGTCCATTGTCCATTGTCAATTGTCAATTAAATTCCAATTTGTATACCTGTGCCGTAAAAACCATCCCAGAAAAATTTTTCTTCCAAACAGAAAAAATCTGTCAAATCATAGTGAAATCATAGACCCATGGTGTATAATGGAGCCAAACTATGAAAGGAGGGGACTTCCGTGTGGGAAACGAAGGTGTCTGCCCTGGGCGTTAACACCTTTCAGATCTGGCTGGACCCGGAGGCACCCGGCGAATTCCGCGGGAAAGTGGCCGGGGCAGGTCTCGGCGCGCCCGCGCCATTTTCCAGTCTGTCCCGGATGATCATCCTGCTGGACGACCTTATGGACCGGGAGAACCGAGGGGTCCCCGGCATGCTTCCCGGAAAAGCAAGCTTTGAACTGGATATTCTCTTCCGTCAGAATTACAGCTGGCAGGGCAGACTGAAGTGGCCCGAAGCCGGGAAGGAAGCCGTGTTCCGCAGTGTCCTGGAGCTGATTTTCCTTCTGGAAAGCACCGTTGGGAAATAGAACGGATTTCCACACCCCGGGGACTCTTTCCCGGGGTTACTCATTGTGCCAAAAAGGAGGCTCCCCATGAAAACCACCGTGAAGGAACTGGATTACGCCCAGGTGGCCGCCATCCCCCTGCCGCCCCACCGGCTGCCCCGGAAACCTGCCCTCTTCTGGCGGGGGCTGATCCGTCTGCTGAGCGCCTTCGGCCTTTCCGGCACCGGCTTTACCTACACCCAGGAGGGTATGGAGAAGATCAAAAAGGATGCGCCCTGCCTGATTCTCATGAATCACTCCTGTTTCCTGGACCTGATGATCGCAAGCACCATCTTCTTTCCCCGGCCCTATACCATTATCTGCACCTCCGACGGCTTCGTGGGCCTGGGCGGGCTGAAGGAAAAGCTGATGCGGGCCATCGGCTGCGTTCCCACCCGGAAATTTGTCACGGACCTTCAGTTGGTGCGGGATATTGACTACTGCCTCCACACCCTGCATACCAGCGTCCTCATGTACCCCGAGGCAAGCTACTCCTTCGACGGCACCGCCACCCCTCTGCCCCGGAAGATGGGGGTGCTGCTGAAAAAATTCGGCGTGCCCGTGGTGATGGTGGAAACCTTTGGCGCCTTTGCCAGGAATCCCCTGTATAATGAGCTGCAGGTCCGTTCCTCCGTTCCCGTGTCCGCCAAGGTTACCTGCCTGTATACCCCGGAGGAAATCCGGGAAAAAACCGTAAAGGAGCTGTCCGACGGGCTGGACAAAGCCTTCTCCTTCGATTATTTCCGCTGGCAGAAGGAAACGGGACTGCGGGTGGAGGAGCCCTTCCGGGCCGACGGCCTGAACCGGATTCTCTACAAGTGCGCCGCCTGCGGCACCGAGGGCCTGACCCAGGGCAAGGGCATCACCATGACCTGCAAATTCTGCCGGAAAACCTATACCCTTACCCCCCTGGGGGAGCTGGAGGCCACGGAAGGGCTGACCCAGTTCCGCCATATCCCGGACTATTACGCCTGGGAGCGGGAGCAGGTCCGGCAGGAAATTCTGAACGGCACCTATCAGCTCAGCATCGATGTGGACATAGCCATGATGATGGACTACAAGGCTATATATAAGGTAGGCCAGGGACATCTTACCCACGACTGCTCCGGCTTTACCCTGACGGGCTGCGACGGAAGGCTCCATTACACCCAGAAGCCCCAGGCCTGTTACAGCCTTTACGCCGACTACTACTGGTATGAGATCGGGGATATGATCTGCATCGGCGACAACACCCAGCTTTACTACTGCTTCCCCCGGGAGGGCGATGTGGTGGCCAAAACCCGGTTGGCGGCGGAGGAAATGTACAAGCTCTATAAGGCCGGGGCGCTGCCGGAAAAAAGCGCTCCCGTCCAGGCCTGACACAGGCTCAAAAACGGATCACAATAATTGACACACCCCCCGGCGCCGATTACGCGCCGGGGGGTGTGTCAATACTGGGGAAGTCACGCTTGCTTATTTCCGGATAAATCTTCCCAGCCGGTTGGTCAGCAGCAGGGCCAGGGCAATTTTCAAAAGATCGGGAAGAATAAAGGGAATCACGCACATGCTCAGCACCGAAGCGACGCTGATGGCGCCCTTGGTCTGGGTATAGAGTACCAGAAACCACACGGTACCGAAGGCGTAGCACAGCAGCAGACCCAGAAGCATGGACGCGGGCAGCACCCATTTGGCCCTGCCGAAGACGGCCTCCATGGCCCACATAGCGAGAGCTGCCACCAGGAAGCCGATGATGTACCCGCCGGTGGTGCCCAGCAGACGGCCCACACCGCCGGAGAAGCCGGAGAACACCGGCATCCCCACGGCGCCCAGCAGGATGTACACCAGCACGGCGGCGGTGCCCCGCTTGCCCCCCAGCAGGCCCACTGCCAGGAACACACCCATGGTCTGCAGGGTGAAAGGCACGGAGCCGGGAATGGTAACCCAGGCGCACACGGCGATCAGGGCCGCAAACAGAGCGACCATCACCAGGTCATACACGGATACTCTTTTTCTTGCGATTGCGGTCATTTCTTTACCTCTCTGTATGAATTATAGTACCATGACCAGGGTGCCCGCGGTAATCAGTACCGCGCCCAGTCCGGATTTCCAGGTGAATTTTTCGTGAAGGAATACAAAGGCCAGTACCAACGTAATGACCACGCTGAGCTTGTCGATGGGAACCACCTTGCTGGCCTGGCCAATTTGCAGGGCCCGGTAGTAGCACAGCCAGGAGGCACCGGTGGCCAGACCGGACAGGATCAGAAACAGCCAGCTTTTCCGGCTGATGGCGCTGATACCGCCCTGGCTGCCGGTGAGGAACACCATGCCCCAGGCCATGGCGAGGACAACAAAGGTACGGATGGCGGTGGCGAGATTGGAGTTGACGCCCTCAATCCCCACCTTCGCCAGAATGGAGGTCAGCGCGGCGAATACCGCGGACCCAAGTGCCAGAAGAAACCACATATGTACGGCCCCCTATTATAATGAAGATATGAGATATAAGAGATAAGA
>CAMEIK010000208.1 GCA_945918315.1 uncultured Clostridia bacterium | reverse complement strand
ACCGTCTACTACCGCTACGCCGATACGGTGGTGTACAGCTTTACAAACGGATAATGAGATGAAAGACCGCACCGCATCAGTCGGCGCGGTCTTTTCCGGCTTTCAGAATGGCTGAAAAGATACTTGAAAAAGGAAATAAGATTGGTATAATAGAAAAGTATCTATACTGATATAGTATGCGAATTTGCGAAATGTCCCCGGAGGGTTCTTTTTCGGGGAAAGGAGCACCGAAATGTCCATACAAACAAAACTGCTTTCCTTGGAAATGAAAAGGCGGGGAAAGCCCCTGAGCGCCACAAAAATTATTGCCGCTACCTTCGCGGTGATCATTCTGGTGGGCGCGGCGCTGCTGATGCTGCCTGCCGCGTCCCGCAGCGGCAGCTCCTGCGGCTTCCTGCCCGCTCTCTTTACCGCCACCTCCGCCACCTGCGTCACCGGCCTGACACCCTTTGACAGCTGGACCCAGTGGAGCGGCCTGGGGCAGACGGTTCTGCTGTGCCTCATTGAGATCGGCGGTCTGGGTTTCATGTCCGCCGCCACTTTGGTGGTATTTGTCCTCCGGCGGCGGATCGGCCTGCGCCAGCGGCTTGTGATGGCCCAGGCCCTGAGCCTGAATGAAATCGACGGCGTGGTCCGCCTGCAAAAGACGGTGCTCACCGGAAGCCTGACCATACAGGCGTTGGGCGCGGTCATTCTGATGCTGCGGTTCTGGCCGGAATACGGGTTTCTCCGGGCACTGCGGTGGGGTGTGTTTCACGCGGTGTCCGCCTTCTGCAATGCGGGCTTTGACATTTTCGGGGTATTGAACCCCGGCAGCAGTCTGATGGAATTCCAGTCGGACCCTGTGGTGCTGCTGACCATCAGCGCCCTGGTGGTAATTGGCGGTCTGGGCTTCCTCGTATGGGAAGAAATCATGGCGAACCGCTTCCGTTTCCGCAGATACAGCGTCTATGCCCGGCTGGTGCTGGTGACCACCGGCTGCCTGCTTCTTGCCGGCTGGGGCCTGACCCTGCTGCTGGAGTGGAACAATCCGCTGACTCTGGGCCCCATGTCCATTGGAGACAAGCTGTTAAACGGTTTTTTCCAGTCCGTGACCCTGCGGACCGCGGGCTTTGCCGCCATTGACCAGGGGAGCCTTACCGACGGGGGAAAGGCGATGTCCATGGCGCTGATGCTCATCGGCGGTTCCTCCGGCTCTACGGCGGGCGGCCTGAAAACCGTTACCTTTGTGGTGCTGCTGCTGTTTATCGGGGCACGGGCCCGGGGGAGAAGCTCGGTGTGCGCCTTTCGGCGGACGATCCCCCAGTCCCAGGTCCTGGATGCCATGACCATTGCCGCCATCATGATCCTGCTGGCGTTTTTCGGCGGGGCGTTTCTCAGCGTCACCTCCGGCGTGGGCTTTACCGATGCCCTGTTTGAAGCAATTTCGGCCCTGGGGACCGTGGGACTGACCGCGGGCGTTACCGGGAGCCTGACCATTCCTTCTCAGATTCTGATTATTCTTTACATGTACTTCGGACGGGTGGGCGTTCTGACCATCAGTCTGGGCTTCCTGATGGGGGACCGGGCGGAGGAGCGTTTCCAGTACGCCCAGACCAGTCTGCTTATCGGATAGGAGGCTTACCATGAAAAGTTATGTTGTGATCGGCCTGGGCCGGTTCGGATTTGCCATTGCCCGGCAGCTTTGCGGCCTGGGGGCGGAGGTGCTGGCGCTGGATGTGCGCAGCGAGCTGGTGCAGCAGATATCCGGCGAGGTGACCCACGCGGTGGTGGGAGATGCCCAGGACAAGGAGGTTCTCCGGGCCCTGGGGGTGCGGAATTTCGACTGTGCCATCATTGCCATCGGCGACGATCTGGCGGCCTCCGTGCTGACGACCATGAATCTGAAGGAGCTGGGCGTGCCCTATATTGTGTGCAAGGCCCATGACGAGACCCACCGCCGGGTGCTGGAAAAGCTGGGGGTGGACCGGGTGATTATCCCGGAGCAGGAGTACGGCCAGAGGCTTGCCCGGAGCCTGTACTGCCACAATGTCCTGGACTATATCGAGCTGTCCGCGGAATACGGCATTCTGGAGGTTCCCGCCCCCGCCGGGTGGCTGGGGAAGACCCTGAAGGAGCTGAATGTCCGGGCAAAGCTGGGCATCAATATCATTGCCGTGGAAAATGAGGGCAAGACCAACGTTTCTCCCGCTGCCGACTACCGCATCTCCCAAGGGGATGTGATGGTGGTGCTGGGCGACAACGTGGCGCTGGAAAGGGTACAGAGACTGTGAGGGAAGAACGTGTCACCTCCCGGAAAAATCCGCTGCTGGTGCAGGTGCGGCATCTGCTGGCTTCCCGGTCTGCCCGGGAGGAAGCGGGGCTGTTTGTCTCCGACGGGACAAAGCTTCTTTACGAGGCGGTCAGGTTCTGCCCGGGCCTGGACACGGTGATTCTTTCCGACGGCGTGGAGGCGGAAACACCTCCCGGTGTCCGCCGGGTGCGGGTGCCGGAGGACGTGATGGCCTCCGTTTCTCCCATGTCCACGCCCCAGGGAGCGTTGTTTCTGTGCCGGTTTCCGGAAAAGCGGCCCTACGTTCCCCAGCCGGGAACGGTGCTCCTGGACGGCATCCAGGACCCGGGGAATTTGGGCACCATTCTGCGGACGGCGGATGCGCTGAATGTTCCCGCGGTGCTTCTGGAGGGCTGCGCGGACCCATACAGCCATAAGGTAGTCCGTTCCAGCATGGGGGCGGTGTTCCGCACCCCGCCGATCACCCTTACCTGGGAGCAGGCAAGGGCGGCGCTGCTCTCTGCCGGGATTCCGGTGGCGGCCACGGCTATGGACGAAAAAGCCCGGGATCTGCGGCAGACCGATGCCGGGAGCCTTGCGGTGGTCATCGGCAGCGAGGGCCGGGGCGTCAGGCCGGAGATCCTTTCCCAGGCGGAAAAGACCCTGATCATTCCCATGAACCCCCACTGCGAATCTCTGAACGCCGCCATTGCCGCCGCCATTGTCATGTGGCAGATGGGAAAAACCGGCATCGCCGGCAGAGCCTGAGGCA
>CAMEIK010000207.1 GCA_945918315.1 uncultured Clostridia bacterium | reverse complement strand
TTTTCGGACATACGTGTCCTTTGCGGTAAATGATCACTGAAGAGAAAGGGATGACCCCTATGAGTGAGATGTTCCTGGAATTCTACAAGCTCCTTTCTATTCTGATTGCCGGAGCGGATATTTTCCTGGCCATAAAATCCTTACAGAAAAAAACGCCAGCCGGACATTACCTGGGGGCAGCCTGTCTGGGGGCAGCCATTGTGGATATCAGCTACCTGATCAGCATTCTCAACAGCGGCTATCTTTGCATGTCCATTATGTCCAGCATCTATTTCTCCACAATTGACGTGATGCTCATTTGTCTTCTGGGCTTTACCGTTTATTTCACCAAAGGAGCGTTCACTCGTACCGGAAAAAACTTCATCAGGCTCTGCTGCCTGTATACACTATTTGAGATTTTCGTTTTTTGCATCAATCCCTTCTATGAGATCGCGATTCATTATGTCCCGAGAAATACGGTGGTCGCGATGTACAGCTACCAGATGAAGCCCCTTTACTACCTCCATCTGGCCTTTACCTACACGCTGGTTACAATGGTCGTCGTGTTGCTGGTTTGGAAAATGAGCAGAATCCCTCAGGAATACCGCTCCCAATACCGTTTTGTGATTCTGGGAATTCTCGCCATTGTGTCCGTAAACGGCGTATTCCTTTTCTGGCCGGAGGAAAGTGTATACAGTCTTCTGGATTACTCCATCTGCGGTTACAGCTTTACCGCTTTTTTGCTGTACTGGAGCTGCTTTGCCTATTCCACCCACGGGATGCTGAATTCTCTCAAAACCAGCATCTTTGACAGCATCGGTCAGGGCATCGTTCTTTTCGATTACGATAACCATCTGATTCTTCATAACAAGCGGGCGGATGACCTGCTTGGCGGGATTCCTCCGGAGCAGTGCACGAATCTTCGAAGCTTTCTGGCCTATTATGACCTTCCCGTCAATTCCGCCGGAGAGGACGATGGCGTTTCCGTACAGTGCTATATCAAAAACGAAGAAGCGGAAAGGCCTCTGCGCTGTGATATTCGGGCCCTCAAAAACAAAAAGGGGCAGCTGTTGGGTCAGTTGTATGTCTTTTCCGACGCCGCTCTGGAGACGGATCTGTTGACAGGCTTCCAGAACTGGGAAAGCTTCCAGATATTTGCCCAAACCAGTCAGAATTCCTTTCCCGTTCCCACCGCTGTGGCGGTATGCGACATCAACAGCCTGTCCGTGATCAACAGCACCCTGGGAAACCAGGCCGGAAACCAGAAAATCCGTGCTCTTTCCGATGCCATGCGGCAGTCCTTCCCCAAGCAAACCTACTATGTGCGGGGGCTGGAGGCGAACCTCATTGCCCTGTGCGGTCACAGCAGTGAGGCTGCCATGCACGAGTGCATGGGAATGGTTAAGGAGCACTTCCCCGGCAAGATACAGTATGCCGTCACCATCACCACGGAGGAAGATCCGGATATTCTCAAGGCAGTTCGGGCAACATCCGCGGCTATGCGGGCAAAGAAGCTGCTGGACCGGGAATCCATTCATTCGGAAATGCTCACCTCCCTGGTCCGGGCGCTCCAGGAATGCGACAGGGACACCGAGCATCACGTTCGCCGCACCCAGCAGCTGGGCGCCGAGCTGGGAAAGCGCATTGAGCTTTCGGACATTCAGCAAAGTAAGCTCTCCCTGCTCTGCCTGCTGCATGATATCGGAAAAATCGGCATCCCCCTGGAGATTCTGAACAAGCCCGGAAATCTGTCCGATGAGGAATGGAAAATCCTCCAGACCCATACTCAGAAGGGCTATGACATTGCCAACAGCAACAACGAGCTCAAAGGGATCGCTGAGGAGATACGCCATCACCATGAGCGCTGGGACGGCAAAGGCTATCCCGACGGTCTGAGCCGGGAGAGCATTCCCCTGCTCTCCAGGGTTATCGCGGTGGTGGATGCCTATGACGCCATGACGAATAACCGCTCCTACCGCCACGCCATGTCCCCCACGGATGCCATGGCAGAGCTGAAGCGGTGTGCCGGCAGTCAGTTTGATCCTTTTATTGTGTCCGAATTCCTCTGTACACTGAAAGAAAACCCGGCCATCCAGCCGGAAGAGACGGAGTTCCCCTCCGTGAATATTCTGGGAAAGGGCCATTCGGCATACCCGCTGACCACCGAGGAGCCCGAAAGGGCAGTCAGCCATGTCCATCCGGTTCCTTACAGCCGGTATGTTCTGGACGACAGCATGCGCATTATCTCCGTGGATCCCAATTTCCAGACAATCACCGGGTATACACCGGAGGACATTCGGGATTCCACCATCTACCAGGTGGATCTGCTTCCGGAAGAGGAGCGTATCGAATACCTCTGCCACACCAACGCCTGCCTTGCAAAAAGTCCCCAGGTATTTCAGGAGCATAAGCTTCGCCGCAAGGATGGCACCGACATCTATGTTTTCTGCTTTGGGCGGATCTATTTTGATTCCGCGGTCCGGGCGGAGCGGTCGGAAATCATCATTGCCGATATATCCAAAACCTATTCCATGAAGATGATGGCGGACGCGGAAGCGGACAAAGCCCAGGTCCGGCTGAAGCAGTGGGAAAGCACCTATCGAAAGGATTCCCTCACTGGACTGCTGAATCACGCCGCTTTCCGCAGCGATGTGGAACTAAAGCTTCTGGAGGGGAAATACAAAACCCTGATGATGATGATCGATGTGGATAAGTTCAAGGAATACAACGACACCTTTGGACACCACAACGGTGACAAGTTCCTGATTCTGGTCGCCCAGGCATTGAACGCCGCCCTGAGAAAGGACGACTGTGCCTGCCGCATGGGAGGCGACGAGTTCGCCGCCGCCATGTTCTTTAACAGGGACATCTCCGATTCCGTCGTTTATGCCCGGGCACAGCAGATTTTTGACAAAATGAGCCTCACCCTGAAAAGCGCCGACACGGGAACGGGCATTTCCATGGGCGTGACCATCGCCCAACCGGACGCGACCTTCACCCAGCTGTATGAAATATCCGATAAAGCGCTGTACCAGGCAAAGGAAAGCGGACGCAGCAGGATGCGCATTCTGTGAC
>CAMEIK010000206.1 GCA_945918315.1 uncultured Clostridia bacterium | reverse complement strand
TCGCCGCGCTGCCCTTTACAGCATTTGAAACGACAAAAACTATTACCCAAGGGAGGAAAGCCCATGGAATACAAAGAACCCGCGGTAAAAATGCGGGATATCTCCAAATCCTTCGGCACGGTTCTGGCCAATGACAAGGTCTGGCTGGACATCTACCGGGGAGAAATTCTGGCCCTGCTGGGCGAAAACGGCAGCGGCAAGACTACCCTTATGAACATGCTCTCCGGCATCTACTACCCCGACGAGGGCAGAATCTACATCGACGGTCAGGAGGCGGTGATCCGCTCCCCTGCCGACGCCTTCCGCTACGGCATCGGCATGATCCATCAGCATTTCAAGCTGGTGGATGTGCTTACCGCCGCGGAGAACATCGTCCTGGGCCTCCAGGAGCCGGGGCGGCTGAATCTGCAGAAGGTTGCCGAGAAAATCAAGGCCATCTGCGATACCTACGGCTTCGAGGTGGATCCCTACCAGAAGGTCTACGATATGTCCGTAAGCCAGAAGCAGACGGTGGAGATCGTCAAGGTTCTCTACCGCGGGGCGGATATTCTGATTCTGGACGAGCCCACCGCCGTTCTGGTGCCCCAGGAAACAGAGCGGCTGTTCACCGTTCTGCGGAACATGCGTGCGGCGGGTAAGGCCATCGTCATCATCACCCACAAGATGCACGAGGTGGAGGAGCTGTCCGACCGGGTGGCCATTCTGAACCGGGGCCGGTTTGTGGGCGACATGCTGACAAAGAACACCAACGCCCAGGAAATGACCAACATGATGGTGGGCCGGGCCGTATCCCTCAACATCCGCCGTCCCGAGCCGGTGGACCCCAAGCCCAGGATCGTGGTGGAGGGGCTGACGGTGCGCAGCGAGGACGGAATTGTCAAGCTGGATGATGTTTCCTTCACCGCCCGGTCCGGGGAGATTCTGGGTATCGCCGGTATCTCCGGCTGCGGACAGAAGGAGCTTCTGGAAGCCATCGCCGGCCTTCAGCCCACGGAAAAGGGCAGCATCCGCTATGTGGAGGACGACGGCCAGGAAGAGGAGCTGGTGGGCAAGGACCCCCTGTCCATTGCCTCCATGGGTGTCAGCCTTTCCTTTGTCCCGGAGGACCGTCTGGGCATGGGATTGGTCGGCAGCATGGACCTGACGGACAACATGATGCTCCGTTCCTTCCGCCGGGGCCGCTCTCCCTTTGCCAACCGGAGGGCCCCGAAGCTTCTTGCCGAGCAGGTGGTCAAGGAGCTGGATGTCAACACCCCCGGCGTCACCACGCCGGTGCGCAGGCTCTCCGGCGGCAACGTGCAGAAGGTGCTGGTGGGCCGGGAGATTTCCTCCGCCCCCACGGTGCTGCTGACCGCCTACGCCGTCCGGGGTCTGGACATCAATTCCTCCTATACCATTTATGACCTCATCAACAAGCAGAAGGAGCGGGGTGTCGCCGTCATCTATGTGGGCGAGGACCTGGACGTTCTTTTGGAGCTGTGCGACCGGATTCTGGTGCTCTGCGGCGGAAAGGTCAGCGGTATTGTGGACGGCAAGGACGCGGAAAAGAATACGATCGGTCTTATGATGACCCGGGTGGGAGGCAGCCATGACTAATCAGAAAGCACCCCTGTTTCATATTTCCAAGCGCAGAAGCCTGCCCTGGTATCTTTCCTGGTGCGTCCGTCTGTGCGCGATTGTACTGGCGCTGATTGTCTGCGCCGTGGTCACCACCGCCCTCACCGGTGAAAACCCCCTGGCCGTCTACAAAACCATGTGGACCGGCGCCTTCGGCACCTCAAGAAAAATCTGGATTCTGGCTCAGAATACGGCAATCCTTCTGTGTGTCTCCCTGGCTGTGACCCCCGCCTTCCGGATGCGGTTCTGGAATATCGGCGGTGAGGGCCAGGTTCTGATGGGCGGACTTGCCTCCGCCGCCTGCATGATTCTGCTGGGGGACAAGGTTCCCAATGCCCTGCTCATTGCCCTGATGGCTGTCTCCAGTCTGGCCCTGGGTGCCCTGTGGGGAGGCATCCCCGCCTTCTTCAAGGCAAAGTGGAACACCAATGAGACCCTGTTCACCCTGATGATGAACTATGTGGCAACCCAGCTGGTAGCCTTCTTCGTCATCCTCTGGGAGGTTCCCAAGGGCGCCGGAAAAATCGGCATCATCAACCAGTCCACCGAGGCCGGGTGGCTGCCTCAGATCGGCAGCTACAAGTACCTGCTGAATATTCTGCTGGTTGCCCTGCTCACGGTTTTTATGTATCTGTACCTCAACAAAACCAAGCACGGCTATGAAATCTCCGTGGTAGGCGAAAGCCAGCGCACCGCCCGGTATGTGGGCATCAAGGTGGACCGGGTCATTATCCGCACCATGCTCCTGTCCGGCGCCGTCTGCGGTCTGGCGGGCTTCCTGCTGGTGGGCGGCACGGACCACACCATCACCACCACCATCGCCGGCGGCCGGGGCTTTACCGCCGTCATGGTTTCCTGGCTTGCCAAGTTCAATCCCCTGATCATGATCCTCACCAGCTTCCTGCTGGTCTTCCTGAGCCGGGGCGCGGCGGAAATTTCCACGGTGTTCGGCCTGAACCACGCCTTCGGAGATATTCTCACCGGCATTATCCTGTTCTTCATCATCGGCAGTGAGTTCTTCATCTCCTACAAGCTGTCCTTCCGCAAACCCGGAAAGGAGGGAAAGGACAATGTTTGATTTTGTATCCTTTATCCCCAGAGCCGTGGTGCAGGGCATCCCGCTGCTCTTTGGCTCCACCGGCGAAACCCTTACGGAAAAGTCCGGCAACCTGAACCTGGGCATTCCCGGCATCATGTATGTGGGAGGTATCTGCGGCGTTATCGGCGCGTTTATGTATGAGCAGTCCGTTCCCGCCGGAGAGAATGTGGTAGGGTTCCTGGCGGTGGGAATTCCTCTGCTGTGCTCTCTGCTGGGCTCCCTCCTCATGGGACTTCTGTACTGCTTCCTCACCGTGACCCTCCGGGCCAACCAGAATGTTACCGGCCTTGCCATGACCACCTTCGGCGTGGGCTTCGGCAACTTCTTCGGCGGCTCCCTCATTAA
>CAMEIK010000205.1 GCA_945918315.1 uncultured Clostridia bacterium | reverse complement strand
AATTGTCAATTGTCAATTGTCAATTAAATTCCAATTTGTCTCCCTGCGGCGATAAGACGGTAAGCACATGGACAGAAAGAGGAATACACGATGTTTCAAGGCTTTACTCCGGAGACGATTGATTTTCTCTGGGGAATCCGCATGAATAATAACCGGGACTGGTTTACGGCCAATAAGAGCAAGTATGTAGAAGCTCTGTACAATCCCATGAAGGACCTGGGGCAGGACCTGTTCGCGCCCTTCCGGGAGCGGAGCGGGGACATTCTGAAGGTCAGCCGGATCTACCGGGACGCCCGGCTCCACCATCCCGACCCCTACAAGGAAAGTCTGTGGATCTGCATCCGCCGGGAGGCGGAGTGGTGGGCGGAAAATCCCTGCCTGTATTTTGAGATCCGGCCCGAGGGGGTCAGCTACGGGTTTTCCCTGTGGCGGCCCAAGGTTGCCGCTATGGAAAATTTCCGGCGGCGCATTGCCGCGAAGCCGGAGGAATTTCTTGCCCTGACGGAAAAGCTGCGGGCGGACACGGGCCTCGAGCTTACCGCCCAGAGCTACAAAAAGCCGAAGGAGGCCCCCGTCCCCGGGCTGCAGCCCTATTACGGGTGGCGGATGGATATTGGCTGCGTCCGGGAGGAGCCGGTGAGCGAAGACCTGTTCGGCCCAGCGCTGGGACAGCGGGCGGGAGAATTCCTGGAAAAGCTGATTCCTGTGTATGATTATTTCAATACCGTTACCATGGGATAACCCGCGGTGACTGAGGACACCCCAGAAAAGGAGAAAGAAACATGAAGAAAACCGTTTTTAGTGGCATGGCGACTGCCATGGTGACCCCGATGAACGCCGGCGGCATTGACTACGAGGCCATGGGCAGGTTTATCGACTGGCAGATCGAAAGCGGCATCAACGCCCTGGTGGTCATGGGAACCACCGGCGAAAACGCCACCATTGAGCCGGAGGATCAGACGAAGGTGATCCGCTACACCGTGGAGCGGGTGGCCGGACGGGTTCCCGTTATCGCCGGCACCGGCACCAACAACACCGAGCATGTCCTGCGGAACACCCGGGAGGCCTGTGGGGCGGGGGCGGACGCTGTGCTGGTGGTGACCCCCTACTACAACAAAGCCACCCAGAACGGCCTGGTCAAGCATTTCTATACCGTGGCCGATGCTTCCTCCGTGCCCGTCATCGCCTACAACGTGCCCAGCCGCACCGGGGTGAACATCCTGCCAAAAACCGCCGCCGTTCTGGCGGAGCATCCCAACATTGTGGGTATCAAGGAAGCCAGCGGCAACATGGCCCAGATGGTGGAGATGACTGCCCTGTGCGGTGACCGCCTTGATATCTATTCCGGTGAGGACGCCCTTACGGTTCCCATGATGGCCATGGGCGCCAAGGGAACCATCAGCGTGCTGAGCAATGTGGTGCCCCGGGAGTCCGTTGCCATGACCGACGCCTGTATCGCGGGAGATTTTGCGACCGCTGCCGACTGGCAGTGCAGGCTGCTCCCCCTGATCAACGCCCTTTTCAGTGAGGTGAATCCCATCCCCGCCAAGGCGGCTGTTTCCGCCATGGGCTTTGGAGAGGATTTCCTGCGGCTGCCCCTGACACCCATGGAGGAGCCTGCCCGGCAGAAGCTCTACGCCGAGATGCGCAAGCTGGGGGTCCGGGTATGAGAGCGGTCCTCTGCGGCGCCAATGGCGCCATGGGCAAGCTCATTTCCGGAATCCTGGGGGAAGAAGTGGTAGGCCGGGTGAGCATCGACGGGGAAAACGGCGCGGCAAGGACCTTTGCGGAGCTGGGCAAGCTGGATGCCGATGTGGTCATTGATTTTTCCCACCATACGGCGGTGCCCGATGTGCTGGCCTACGCGAAGGAAATTCATGCCGCGGCGGTGGTGGGCACCACCGGCCACACCCAGGAGGAAAAGCAGCGGATTCTGGATGCTTCCCGGGTTCTGCCTGTCTTCTTCTCCGGCAACATGAGCCTGGGCATCGCGGTGCTGTGCCGCCTGGCGAAGCAGGCTGCCGCCTGCTTCCCGGAGGCGGATATTGAGATTGTGGAGACCCACCACAACCGGAAGGTGGATGCTCCCAGCGGCACCGCCCATATGCTGTTTCAGGCCATCCGGGAGGTTCGGCCCCAGGCAACGGAGCACTGCGGCCGGGCGGGAGAGGGGAAGCGCACCCAGGATGAGATCGGTGTTTCCTCCCTGCGAATGGGCGGCGTGGTGGGGATTCACGAGGTCCACATCTGCACCGGCAATCAGAAGCTGACCCTGCGTCACGAGGCCATGAGCCGGGAAATGCTGGCGGAGGGCGCGGTGGATGCCGCCCGGTTTATCGTAGGGAAAGCAGCGGGCCTTTACGGTATGGAGGACCTGCTGGGCGGCCGATAAGGAGAGCGTATGAAAGTATATCACATGAACGGCGCGGGAAATGACTTTATGGTCATGGACGGCAGGGGCCTTGCGCGGGACTACGAAGCCCTGGCCAAAAAGCTCTGCGCCATGACTCACGCCGACGGCTTTATGGCGGTGGATGATTCCCGGACCGCGGACTTTAAGCTGCATTTTTACAATTCCGACGGCTCCCGGGGAGAGATGTGCGGCAACGGCGCCCGGTGTATCTGCCGGTTTGCCAACGAGCTGGGAATCGCGGGGGAGGCCATGACCGTGGAGACGGATGCCGGGATTGTCCCCGGCTGGCACCTTTCCGGGGAGCAGTACCGTGTGAAGCTGAATACCCCTGGGGTGCTGGACCTGCACAGGAAGGGGGAGATTGCCTATGTGGAGCTTGGCTGCCCCGGTGTGCCCCACGCGGTGGCGGAATATTCCGCAGACCTGTGGGCCGACGCGGAGACCCTGCGGGAAGCCATGCGGGCTCTGCGCTATGACCCGGCATTTCCCAAAGGGGCGAATGTGAACTTCTATGCCTGGGTTGGCCCGGGAGAAGTGAGAATGCTGACCTTTGAACGGGGGGTGGAGGACTTTACCCTGGCCTGCGGCACGGGCTGCGGCAGCACCGCCGCGGTGCTGAACCGGAAGGGATTGCTGCCCGGAGGGGTGCTGACCGCCCA
>CAMEIK010000204.1 GCA_945918315.1 uncultured Clostridia bacterium | reverse complement strand
AAATTCCAATTTATCGCTTTTTTCAAATGCCCTTGACAAAAACTGTATGAACTGTTATACTAACCGTACTAGTACAGTTAATACGGTTTGGAGGGATCACCGTGCATTTGGATTATCGGGACGGGCGACCCATTTATGTGCAGATTATGGATGACCTGCGGCGACAGATTGCCCTGGGCACCCTGCCGCCGGGGGAGAAGCTTCCCAGCGTCCGGGAGCTGGCTGCCCGGCTTTCCATCAACCCCAACACCATCCAGCGGGCTTACCGGCAGCTGGAAATGGAGGGGTGGATCTGCACCGTAGCCGGCAAAGGCTGCTTTGTGTGTGAAACGCCCAGCCAGGCCCGGGAGGAAGAAGATCAGCTCATGGAGCAGTTTACCCAGACGGCCCGTCAGCTCCTTGCCCTGGGACACACCCGGCAGGAGCTGGCCGCGAGGCTTGAACAGGAGGACCGGTATGCTTGATGTAAAAAATCTTACAAAATCCTTTGGCTCCTTTAAGGCCCTGGACGATTTGACCATGCATGTCCCCGAAGGAACCGTTTACGGTCTGGTTGGCCCCAACGGCGCCGGAAAATCCACCCTGATCCGGTGCCTCACCGGCGTGTACCGGCCGGACAGCGGGGCCGTGCTGCTGGAGGGCCAGCGGATCTACGAAAACCCGGGAATCAAATGCCGCATCGGCTACATACCCGACGATGTTTTCTACTTCCCCTCCGCCACCATGGAGGACATGCGTTCCTACTACCGCCGCACCTACCCCACATTTGACAACGCCCTCTTTGACCGGCTGTTTGAAGCCTTTCAGCTTCCCAGGAAAAGCCCCATCCGCCGGTTTTCCAAGGGCATGCAGAAGCAGGCCGCTTTCCAGCTGGCCATCAGTACCCGGCCGGATGTGCTGATTCTCGACGAGCCCCTGGACGGTCTGGACCCGGTGATGCGGCGGCAGGTTCTGAGCCTGATTCTGTCCGATGTGGCCGAGCGGGGAATCAGCGTGCTGGTTTCCTCCCACAACCTCCGGGAGCTGGAGGACATCTGCGACCATGTGGGCATTCTGGACCACGGGAAGATGCTGCTGGAACGGAGCCTTGCGGACATGCAGGGCAGCACCGTGAAGCTGCAGATGGTGGGCACCGTGCCGGAAAATCTTCCCGTTCTGCACACCAGCGCCTCGGGACGGCTGAACACCTACATTCTCCGGGCAAGCCGGGAGCAGGTCCAGACCGCCATGGCAGGGGTGGACTGCCCCTACTATGACATTCTCCCCCTGTCCCTGGAAGAGATCTTTATCTATGAAATGGGAGGTGCCGACTATGCGGTCAAGGACATCCTTATGTAACCGGGCAGATCTGCGGGTGGATTTCACCCGGTTCGCCCCCCTCTGGGCTCTGTACACCGTGCTTCTGGCAGCCCTCATTATGCTGTTCCTGCCCCAAAACGAAATCGCTTACAGCACCGCCTCCTCCCTGACGGGTCTTGCGGGGCTGATGGCGCCGGTGCAGTTTGGCTACGCCCTGATTACCGCCCAGTGCCTGTTTGGGTATCTTTACGACACCCGTCTGTGCTACGCCCTCCACGCCATGCCCCAGACCCGGCTGTGCCGGTTCCGGACCCATGTGCTGGCAGGCCTCCTGTTCGCGCTCCTGCCGGATCTTTTGGGGGCAGGCTTGTGCTGGGTCATTGCCCCGGAGTTGGGAACCGCCGTCGCCTGGTGGCTGGCGGCGGTGGCCGGACAATATTTCTTCTTCTGGGGACTTGCGGTGCTGTCCGTCCTGTGCGCCGGGAACCGGGTGGGCGGCGCCCTGGTCTACGGCATCGGCAACTTCCTGCCGCTGCTGGCAGCCTGGCTGGCAGGCTCCATTTTCCAGCCCCTGCTCTTTGGTATTCCCGTACCTACGGAGCCTTTCTATGTCGCCTGTCCCCTGGTCCGGCTGACCCGGGAGGACTATCTGACCCTTGTGGCCCCCCGGGTGGACGCGGAGTTTCACCGGATTCTGGAAGCGGTGTACCCGAATGAGGAGCGGATGCTCTATCTCGCCCTCTGCTGCGGCTGCTCCCTGGTGTTTCTGCTCCTGGCAGGCAGGCTGTACCGGAAGCGGAATCTGGAGGCCGCCGGAGAGCTGCTGGCGGTAAAAGCCCTGCGTCCGGTGTTTCTTCTGCTGTTTACCCTGGCGGCAGGGGCTTTCCTCCAGCTGTTTGCCAGCGTATTTGTGGGCAGCAGCACTACCTACGGCTATCTGCTGACCGGTATGGTGGTGGGCTACTTTGTGGGACGGATGCTCCTTGCCCGCCAGGTCAATGTGTTCCGGCTCCGGGCAGTCCCCGGCATTGCCGCCATCTGCGCGGTGTTCTTTGCCCTGCTGCTGCTGACAGGCCTGGATGTCACCGGAATCATCCGGAGCCTTCCGGCAAAAGACAGCATCGCGTCCGTGTCCGTCATCCCCTATATTTATGAGGACGGAGTGGGTGTAACCTCCTCGGACCCTGATGATATTCAGTCTATATTGACCCTGCACCAGGGGGAGGTGGACTGCTGGAAGTCCTGGCGAAACGCCAACCGGGGTATCTCCGGCCTGCTCACGGACACCTACCAGCGCAATCTGCGCTCTGAGAACTCCGATACAATCTGGCTGACCCTGCGCTACCAGCTGAAAAACGGTCAGGCGGTGGAGCGGGTGTACCAGGTGGACACCCGTTCCCAGGGCGGGGCCATTGCCGCCGGATTCCTGCGGCGGCCGGAAAATGTTCTTGACGTGAAGAACCGGTCGGAGCTGCATGCCCTTGGCGTCCGGCAGGTGGAGCTTTACGGAGACTGGGGCTGCGGCAGCTACTGCACCGTAAGCGATATTACCGGACTGCTGAACGCCATCTATGATGACTGCGCTGCCGGGCGGATCCTCCCCGGTGTCTATCTGGAGGACACTGATGGGTATCTGGGCACTCTCAGCCTCATCCGTCAGAATCCGGAACAGGATCCGGAACGGAGTATCTGGCTGCCCATCTACGACAGCTATACCAGCACCGTAAGCTACCTGGAAGAACACGCTGTGGCTTTCCCGGAGGATGGGGAAAGGCCCTGAATACACCAACCCCCGCCGTGC
>CAMEIK010000203.1 GCA_945918315.1 uncultured Clostridia bacterium | reverse complement strand
CTGGGTCCACCAGATCAAGACCCCCATCGCCTCCATGCGGCTGCTGCTGGAAAAGGAGGATTCTACCCTGTCCCGCCGGCTGTCGGAGGAGCTGTTCCGGGTGGAGCAGTATGTGCAGATGGTGATGACCTACCAACGGCTGGATTCCGACTCCACCGACTACGTATTCCGGCAGACGGATGTGGACGCGGTGATACGGGGCGCCGTCCGGAAATTTGCCCCCCAGTTTATTTCCAAGGGCATCCGACTGGACTATGTTCCCCGGCAGGCCAGCGTCATCACCGACGAAAAGTGGCTGTCCTTTGTCATAGAACAGGTCCTGTCCAACGCCCTCAAATATACCCCCGCCGGGTGCATCACCATCCGGTTTCTTTACAACAATGACCTCGCCATCACAGATACCGGCATCGGCATCGCGCCGGAGGATCTTCCCCGGATCTTCGAAAGAGGCTACACGGGCTATAACGGACGCAGGGACAAACGGGCCAGCGGTCTGGGTCTGTACCTCTGCCGCCGGGTCTGCGACGCCCTGGGCCACACCATTTCCATTCGTTCCGCCCCCGATGCGGGCACCACGGTCACCATAAATCTTTCTCAGAAAGAGCTGGTTTTTGAATAACCGCCCCTTCGTACCAATCCAGGCAGCGAAGGCTGCTGTTTCATATCAAAAGGGAGAAAATCATATGATCTATCTGGATAATTCCGCCACCACCAAGCCCTGTCCGGAAGCCGTGGAGGCTGTAAACCGGGCGCTGACCCTCCAGTGGGGCAACCCCAGCGCCCTTTATCACTTCGGCATCGACGCAGCCCACGATCTGCGTGCCGCCCGGCAGCAGGTAGCAGCCGCTCTGGGTGCCGAGCAGGACCGGGTGTTTTTCACCTCCGGCGGCACGGAGGCGGATAACTGGGCTGTCTTCGGCACTGTCAAGCGGTTGGGCAAGCGGGGAAAGCACATCATTACCACTGCCATTGAGCACCACGCCATTCTGAATTGCACAAAGGAACTGGAAAGCCAGGGCTACCGGGTGACCTATCTGAAGCCCGACAGTCAGGGAAACATCACCCCGGACGCGCTGAAGGAAGCCCTGACGCCGGACACCATTCTGGTGTCCATTATGATGGTGAATAATGAAGTCGGTTCCGTGAGCCCCATCCGGGAGCTGGCCCGGCTGACTCACCGGGTCTGTCCCGACGCCATCTTCCATACCGATGCTGTTCAGGGATTTCTGAAGCTCCCGTTCCAGGCAAAGACTCTGGGAGCGGATCTCATCAGCATCTCCTCCCATAAGGTCCACGGTCCCAAGGGGGCAGGCGCCCTGTATATCAGCCCCCGGCTGAAATCCTTCCCGCCCCTGCTGCTGGGCGGCGGCCAGGAGAGCGGCTACCGCAGCGGCACAGAAGCCACTCCCGCTATAGTCGGCTTTGCCGCCGCCTGCCGGGCCGTCTCCGCCACATTCCGGGAAGATACCGCCCGGGAGCGGGCTTTGCTGGAGGAGCTTACGGGGAAGCTTTCAGAGCTTCCCGGCGTTACCATCAACGGCTGCCACGAAGCGCCCCATATTCTTTCCCTTTCCGTCCCCGGAGTCCCCGTCCAGAACACCATCAATCTGCTCCAGGACGCGAAAATTTGCGTCTCCGCCGGAAGCGCCTGCGCCAAAGGTCACCGCAGCCATGTGCTTACCGCCATGAACGCCGCCCCGGAGGTCATCGACGGCGCCTTCCGGATTTCCCTCTGCCGGGACACCACCCCCCAGGAGCTGGACACCTTCCTGGAAGTCCTGAAGCGGGATATCCTGCCCAGAGCAAGGCGGTAAAGAAGCGGGTAATCGTCCCCTCCGAAATTGACAATTTGCAAGTTTTTTCTTCCCAGGTTGCAAAAAGGGGATTGCATTTTATTGTATCTTTTGATACAATAGGGCGGCAAAACGCGACAGGAGGACATTTGTCTATGAGTTATGGCAACGAAGTGCTGGAGCGGGTCAAGCGTCAGAATCCCGACCAGCCGGAATTCATCCAGGCCGTTACCGAGGTTCTGGAAACACTGGCCCCCGTTATTGACCGGAACGAGGACCGCTACCGCAAGGAAGCGCTGCTGGAGCGGCTGACGACTCCGGAGCGGGCCATCCTTTTCCGGGTGCCCTGGGTGGACGACAAGGGCCAGGTTCAGGTCAACAACGGCTACCGCATCCAGTTCAACAGCGCCATCGGCCCCTATAAGGGCGGCCTGCGGCTGCACCCCAGCGTCAATCTGAGCATTATGAAGTTCCTGGGCTTTGAGCAGGTATTCAAGAATTCCCTGACCGGTCTTCCCATCGGCGGCGGCAAGGGCGGCTCCGATTTTGACCCCAAGGGCAAGTCCGACCGGGAGGTCATGGCTTTCTGCCAGAGCTTCATGACGGAGCTGTACAAGTATATCGGACCGGACACCGATGTGCCCGCCGGTGATATCGGCGTTGGCGGCCGGGAGATCGGCTATCTTTTCGGCCAGTACAAGCGGATCCGGGACCAGTATGCCGGTGTCCTCACCGGCAAGGGCCTGAGCTTCGGCGGCTCCCTGGCCCGCACCCAGGCCACCGGCTACGGCCTGCTGTACCTGACGGAGGAAATGCTCCGCTGCAACGGCAAGGCCCTTGCCGGTGCAACCGTGGTAGTCTCCGGCGCCGGCAATGTGGCTACCTACGCCATTGAAAAGGCCTGGCAGCTTGGTGCAAAGCCCGTCACCTGCTCCGACTCCACCGGCTGGATCTATGATCCCGACGGCATTGACGTGGCCACCCTCATCGATGTCAAGCAGGTTCGCCGGGCCCGGCTCACCGAGTACGCCAAGGCAAGACCCAACAGCCAGTACCATGCCGGCAAGGGTGTCTGGACCGTAAAGTGCGATGTTGCCCTCCCCTGCGCCACCCAGAACGAGCTGAATCTGGAGGATGCCAAAACCCTGGTCGCAAACGGCTGCTTTGCCGTTGCGGAGGGCGCCAATATGCCCACCACTCTGGACGCCACCAAATACTTCCAGGATAACGGCGTTCTGTTCTGCCCCGGCAAGGCTTCCAACGCCGGCGGCGTAGCCACCTCCGCTCTGGAAATGAGCCAGAACTCCCAGCGCCT
>CAMEIK010000202.1 GCA_945918315.1 uncultured Clostridia bacterium | reverse complement strand
CGGCCGGCCATCTTATCGCCCACGGAGATCTTCCGCTTCTGGGCGATGTAGACCCGGACAGACTTGGTCACGCCGGGAGCCAGCTCGTCGGAGTTCTCCTTGGTGAAGACCTTCACGTCCACCACGATGCCGCTCTCGCCGTGGGGCACCTTCAGGGAGGTGTCCCGGACCTCTCTTGCCTTCTCACCGAAGATGGCCCGCAGGAGCCGCTCCTCGGGGGTCAGCTCGGTTTCGCCCTTGGGGGTGACCTTACCAACCAGGTAATCGCCGGAGTGGACCTCGGCGCCGATGCGGATGATACCGTTCTCGTCCAGGTCCTTCAGGGCGTCCTCGCCCACGTTGGGAATATCCCGGGTGATTTCCTCCGGTCCCAGCTTGGTATCCCGGGCCTCGGTCTCGTGCTCCTCAATGTGGATGGACGTGAACACGTCCTCCCGGACCAGCCGCTCGTTGAGCAGAATGGCGTCCTCGTAGTTGTAGCCTTCCCAGGTGACAAAGCCGATGAGCACGTTCTTGCCCAGGGCCACCTCGCCGCCGGAGCAGGAAGGACCGTCGGCAATGATTTCCTCGGTGTCCACCCGGTCGCCCACCTTCACGCTGGGCCGCTGGTTGACGCAGGTGCCGGCGTTGGAGCGGGCAAACTTGGTCAGGTGGAAGTTCTCGGTCTCGCCGTCGTCATAGCGCACTGCGATGTCCGTGGCGGAGACGGAGGTGACCACGCCGGGCTTCCGGGCCTTCAGGCAGACCTCACTGTCCACAGCCGCCTTGTGCTCGATACCGGTGGCCACAACAGGGGGCTCGGTGGTCAGCAGAGGCACGGCCTGACGCTGCATGTTGGCGCCCATCAGGGCACGGTTGGCGTCGTCGTTCTGCAGGAAGGGAATGAAGGAGGTGGCGATGGAGATCATCATCCGGGGGGACACATCGATGTAGTCGATGACATTCCGGTCCACCTCGATGATCTCGTTGCGGTGACGGCAGGTGATACGGGCGTTTGCAAGGCACCCGTTTTCATCCAGAGGCTCATTGGCCTGACCGATATAGTAGTCGTCCTCCACATCGGCGGTCATATACTCCACCTGGTCGGTGACAAAGCCGGTGGCCTTGTCCACCTTGCGGTAGGGGGCCTCCACGAAGCCGTACTCGTTGATCTTGGCAAAGGTAGCCAGGTAGTTAATCAGGCCGATGTTGGGACCTTCGGGGGTCTCGATGGGGCACATACGGCCGTAGTGGGTGTAGTGAATATCCCGGACGTCGAAGGAAGCCCGGTCACGGCTTAAGCCGCCGGGGCCCAGAGCGGACAGTCTGCGCTTGTGGGTCAGCTCCGCCAGGGGGTTATTCTGGTCCATGAACTGGCTCAGGGGGGAGGAGCCGAAGAACTCCTTGATGACGGCGGTGACAGGCCGGATATTGATGAGGCTCTGGGGGGTGACGGCGTCCAGATCCTGCACGGTCATCCGCTCCCGGATCACCCGGTCCAGACGGGAGAAGCCGATCCGGAACTGGTTCTGCAGCAGCTCGCCCACGCAGCGCAGCCGGCGGTTGCCCAGATGGTCAATATCATCCGGCACGCCCAGACCCACGGCCACGCAGTTCAGGTAGTTGATGGAGGCCATGATGTCGTCTACAATGATGTGCTTGGGAATCAGGTCGTCCATGCGCTCGGCAATGGCTTCCTTCCACCCGTTTTCGGGAACAGTTTCCAGCATTTCCCGCAGGACGGAGAAGCGGACCTTCTCCTTGACGCCATACTCTCTGGGGTCGAAGGAGACGAAGTTCGCCATGTTCACCATGCCGTTGGAGAATACCTTCACATGGGCATCGCCCACCCGGACCACGGCCTCGTTGACGCCCCGGTCGGACAGCTCATGGGCCCGGGCCCGGGAAATGATCTCGCCGGGCATTACGAGGATCTCACCGGTCATGGGGTCGGAGATGGGTTCGGCGGCCTCCTGGCCGGACAGCCGGCTCCAGATGTCCATCTTCTTATTGAACTTGTAGCGGCCCACCTTGCTCACATCGTAGCGGTGGGGGTCAAAGAGCAGGCCCTCCAGATGGGCGGAAGCGGTCTCCACCGTGGGAGGCTCACCGGGCCGCAGACGGCGGTAGATCTCCAGCAGAGAGTCCTCCCGGGTCTTGCAGGGGTCCTTCTCAATGGAGGCGAGAATCCGGGGATCCTCACCGAACATTTCCTTGATGGCCTCGTCGGTGCTGACGCCCAGCGCCCGGATCAGGCTGGTAATGGGCAGCTTCCGGTTCTTGTCGATACGGACCCAGAACACGTCGGAGCTATCGGTCTCATACTCCAGCCAGGCGCCCCGGTAGGGAATCACCGTGGCGGTATAGGTATGCTGGTCGGCCTTGTCCACCTCGTGGCCGTAGTACATGCCGGGGCTGCGGACGATCTGGGAAATGATGACCCGCTCCGCGCCGTTGATGACAAAGGTGCCGCCGTTTGTCATCACGGGGAAATCGCCCATGAAAATGTCCTGTTCCTTGATTTCGTCGGTCTCGGTGTTGCGCAGGCGGACCCGGACCTTGATGGGCTTGGCGTAGGTGGCGTCCCGCTCCTTGCACTCCTCGATGGTGTACTTGGGCCTGTCCTCCATGGTGTAATCCAGGAAGGAAAGCTCCAGCTTGCCGGAGAAGTCCGTAATGGTGCCCACATCCCGGAACACCTCCCGCAGTCCCTCGTCCAGGAACCACTGGTAGGAGTCCTTCTGGATCTTGAGCATGTTGGGGATTTCCAGAATTTCCTTGTACTTCGCGTAGGACTTACGCATGGTCTTGCCGAACATCTCGTCCCTGACCATTGCCATATGGATCATCACAGCCTTTCTTACAGATTGGGTGGTGTTTTGATACGCTTGGGCGGGTTGTCAAATTGTTTGATTTTCCCGCTTGACACTGGCGGTTCTCTGTGCTAAAATAAGCTTGTTGGGGGAGTTATGCGCCGCAGGGCATACTGCCACAGTATCGGCAACTATTATACAACTTTTGGAATCTGTTGTCAATGGATATTTTTCCGTTTTCGGGGCACGCTGCCCCGATTTTTTTGTGCGTTTTTTACGGAACACACCCATCCTCCTTCGCCAGCTGCCAGGAAAAAT
>CAMEIK010000201.1 GCA_945918315.1 uncultured Clostridia bacterium | reverse complement strand
ACAATATCCGTTCTGGCCCCATTTTGCCGAAGCATCGTCAAAATTGGAAAATTCAACCGCAAAATCGTTTCTGCGAACCTTCTCGCCAAGCCATTGTTTTAATCGATAGATTGTACTGCACAATCCCTCAGTCGCTTCGCGACAGCTCCCTTTACACAAGGGAGCCCTTACCGCATCCACCTGCACACCACAGAACGATACCGAGCGGGTCAGGGAAAGAACGACAACACATATAAAGCGCGCGACTTGTCAGCCGGCACTGCCGGCCCGCCAAATTCCAATTTCTCTCTTTGCTTTGGAACGCCGCCCCAGCGGCAAAGCCATTTTATCAGTTCCCCATCCGTTTGTCAAACCGGCAGAACGGAGCGAAACGGAACCATAATTGTCAATTGTCAATTGTCCATTGTCCATTGTCAATTCCATACGCCTTACCAGGTTTTCAGGATCTCCAGAATTTCCCGTTCATAGTCCGGGCCGAAATCCTCGGTTCTGCCGGCGGAGCGGACATTGCTCTGGGCCCCGGGGTCCTCCGGGGGGTACTCCCAGACATGGTAGCTCAGGCCCCGGTGGTCAAACTGAATGGAGCCGCAGCCGTCGTCCTCATAATACCGGTAGGGCATCCTTCTGCTCTCCAGAAAGGCCCGGATAGCCCCAAGACGGTGCCTGTCCATACCCTGTCCCCTCCTTTCACGCTCCCCTCGGCGGGAGATTCTTTCCCGTTCATTATACCCCATTTCTTCCAATATGCAACCGTTTCTTTTTTGTCAAATCCGTGTTTTGACGGAAAACAAACAGAAAAAGAAGATAAGTTTGTGCATTACGGAGGAAATGAGAAAACGGTGGTTCTTTCTGTTGACAAAGGGGGATTTTCGGGGTAACATGGGCGTATCAAATGAAATACCTGCCGATATATTTTCGGATGGATGGCCCGAAAGTTTCTACCGCGACGCCTCAGTTGCGACTATTGGTAATACAGTACGCGCTGCCTCTCGGGACAGGCGCTGCTTTTTCTTTTGGGCTTTCTGGGCAGGCGTTTTCGTCTGTCTTTTTGCTTTTTATAGGGAAAGGGGCCTGTTTATGCGGCTAATGGAGGAAAAGATCCTCGCAGAAGGCAAGGTGCTTCCCGGCCAGATTCTGAAGGTCGGAAGCTTCCTGAATCAGCAGATCGATACCGCCTTGCTTGCCCAAATCGGGCAGGAAATCGCCCGCCTGTACGATGGCGCGGGGGTCAGTAAGGTCCTGACCATTGAGTCTTCCGGCATCGCCATTGCCGCCGCCGCGGGAATGGCCATGGGTGTCCCCGTGGTCTTTGCCAAGAAGCACAAAAGCAGCAACGTGGACGGGGAAGTGTATACCGCCTCCGTGCATTCCTACACCCATAACGCCGACTATACGATTGTCGTCAGCAGCGATTACCTCCGTCCGGAGGACAAGATTCTGCTGGTGGACGATTTCCTGGCCAACGGTAAAGCCCTCATGGGTCTTTCCGAGCTGGTGGTAAAGGCCGGAGCTACTCTGGCCGGCGCCGCCATCGCCATCGAAAAGGGCTTCCAGGGCGGCGGCGACGCCCTCCGTGCCCAGGGCGTCCGGGTAGAATCCCTGGCAATCATTGACGCCATGGATGACAACGGGATTACCTTCCGTCCCCAATAAGCACTCTTTTCTTCGTGCGCAATTCCAATTCACATAAATAATCAACAGCAAAGGAGAAAATGAAAAATGAAGAAACTGCTTGCCATTGCGCTGGCGCTGGTTCTGTGCCTGTCCGTGTTCGCGGGCTGCTCCAGCAATACCGCCGCCAACGAGACGAAGCCCGCCGCCGACAACACCCAGACCACTGCCGCTGCCGAGACCACCACGGAAGCTGCCCCTGCCAGCACCATGAAGGTCGGCTTCATCTTCCTGCACGACGAGAACTCCACCTATGACCTGAACTTCATGAACGCCGCCAAGGAAGCCTGCGCCAACCTGGGCTTCTCCGAGGATCAGTACATCTTCCGGACCAACATTCCCGAAGGCCAGGAGTGCTATGACGCCGCCTGCGAGCTGGCTGACGCCGGCTGCACCGTGATCTTTGCCGACTCCTTCGGCCATGAGGACTACATGATCCAGGCTGCCAAGGAATTCCCCGAGGTCCAGTTCTGCCACGCCACCGGCACCAAGGCCCACACCGAGGGTCTTTCCAACTACCACAACGCTTTCGCTTCCATCTATGAGGGCCGTTACCTGGCCGGTGTTGCCGCCGGTCTGAAGCTCAACGAGATGATCGCCGCCGGTGAGTTCACCGCTGAGGAAGCCAAGATGGGCTACGTCGGCGCTTTCACCTACGCCGAAGTGGTTTCCGGCTACACCAGCTTCTTCCTGGGTGCGAAGTCCGTCTGCCCCACCGTGACCATGGATGTCACCTTCACCGGTTCCTGGTACGATGAGACCGCCGAGAAGGAAGGCGCCAACACCCTGATTGGCGGTGGCTGCAAGCTGATTTCCCAGCACGCCGACTCCATGGGCGCCCCCACTGCCTGCGAGACCGCCGGTGTGCCCAACGTTTCCTACAACGGCTCCACCGTGGGTGCCTGCCCCAACACCTTCATTGTGTCCTCCCGGATCAACTGGGCTCCCTACTATGAGTTTGTGATCACCAGTGTCCAGAACGGCACCGAGATCCCCGCCGACTGGACCGGCAACCTGGCCACCGGCTCCGTGGTTCTCACCGATGTGAACGAGAAGGCCGCCGCTGCCGGTACCGCCGAGAAGCTGGCTGAGGTCCGCAAGGCTCTGGAAGACGGCACTGTCCATGTGTTTGACACCGCCACCTTCACCGTGGGCGGCGAGACCCTGACCAGTTACATGGCGGATGTGGACACCGATCCTGACTACACCCCCGACACCGAAGCAATTTCCGACGGCTACCTCCACGAGTCCGAGTACCGCAGCGCTCCCTACTTCGCTCTGCAGATTGACGGCATCAACCTGCTGGATGTGAACTTCGGCTAATATCAGCTCCCGGAGCCCCGACAGGGGCTCCGGGAAGAATGCTGCAAAGGGCAGCGCAGTGACGATTCGCCGCGCTGCCCTTTACAGCATTTGAAACGACAAAAACTATTACCCAAGGGAG
>CAMEIK010000200.1 GCA_945918315.1 uncultured Clostridia bacterium | reverse complement strand
CTGCTGACACAATCATTGTCAACTGTCAATTGTCAATTGTCAATTCGGCGAAGCCACTAAATTCCAATTTGTCGAACCACGCAGCGATACCGAGCGGGTCAGGGCAGGAACGACTACACATATCTTCCGCACGGCTTAGCCGCCCGCCTTGCGGGCCCGGGCCCTGCCCGGCCGGGGTCCACAAGGACAGCAAGGATTTCCCATTGCGGAAGCCTTGCTGTCCTTTTCTCAATAAAAATTTAAGCTTTCGGCCCTTGTCTTTTCCCCGGACCATGTTTACTTTCCGGGAATTTTATGCTAAAATACGGATAATCCCGTTTTATCGCTTTCTGAAAAGCGGAAAAATCCAAGTGAGTTGATTGATTTTGCGTTTTGACAATACCCAGCTGCTGATTGACCTGGATGCCATCGAGGCCAATCTGGACGCCGTCCGGGGCAAAACCGGAAAGCTGGTCATGGCAGTAATAAAGGCCGATGCCTACGGCCACGGTGCGGTGCAGGTTGCCCGCCGTCTGGAAACAAAATGCGCGTTCTTCGGTGTCAGCTCCATTCTGGAAGCCCAGGAGCTGCGCCAGGCCGGCATCTCCATTCCCATCCTCATTCTGGGCCACACCCCGGCGGAGGCCTTCCCCATCGCCGTCACCCAGCGCATCCGCCCCACCATCTTTCACTATGAGGACGCTGCCGCCCTGTCCCGGGCGGCGGTACAGGCCGGGGTCGTTGCCCCCTTCCACTTCGCCGTGGACACCGGCATGAGCCGGATCGGCTTTCAGGCAACCCGGGAGGACGCGGATATCTGCGCCCGGATTGCCGCCTTGCCCGGTCTGAAGCCCGAGGGCCTTTTCAGCCATTTTGCCACCGCGGATTGCGCCGACCTTTCCCGGGCCCGGGCTCAGGCCGCCCTCTTTGCCCGGTTTGACGCCCTGTTAAAAGAGCGGGGGGTCCACATCCCCATCCGCCACCTGGATAACTCCGCGGGGCTCATGAATTTCTCCTCCCCCTATGAGATGGTCCGTTCCGGCATCGTCACCTATGGCATGTACCCCAGCACCGAGGTGGACCCCTCTCTTCTTTCCCTGACCCCCGCCCTGTCCTGGGTCAGCCGTATCACCCACCTGAAGCTCCTGCCCCCGGGGCGGGAGATCAGCTACGGCGGCACCTGGGTCACCAAAGCCCCCACCATGGTCGCCACCATCCCCGTGGGCTACGCCGACGGTTACCGCAGAAGCCTTTCTGGAAAATTCCATGTTCTGATCCGTGGCAAGCGGGCCCCCATTCTTGGTCGGGTATGCATGGATCAGCTGATGGTGGATGTCACCGGCATCCCCGACGCCGCCCTGGGTGACCGGGTTGTCCTGATCGGCTCCAGCGGAGAGGAAACCATCACCGTGGAGCAGATCGCCCAGGCGGCGGACAGCTTCAACTATGAATTTGTCTGCGGCATCAGCCGCCGTGTCCCCCGGGTCTACCGCAGCGGCGGAAAGTGCGTGTCCACCGTCCGGTATCTGCTGGACGATCCCAGCCAGTGCTGATCCGGTTTCTCACCAAAAGGAGGTATTTCCATGCCCGGAAAATTTGAGGCCCCCCGTGGCGGGGCCAGAAGGAATCCCCAGCCCGGCAGCCGGCAGTCCCAGCCCCGGCGCTCCGGGAATCAGCCCCCGAGAAGCGGCGACTCCTACCATAGCCGCCGGAAAAAGAGCCCCATCATCCCGATTCTTCTGATTCTGCTGGTGGTCACACTGCTTCTGACTGCCGGCTTCGCGGCCTGGAAGCTGCTGGGAAGCCGTAGTGGGAACACCCCGGCGGACCCCACACAGTCCACAGGAGGCGGTCTTTCCACCCAGGCTACCCAGCCCCCCACGGAAACCACCACAGAGCCTCCCACGGAAACCACCATGCCCGAGCCGGAGCATGTGGTTGCCACCGCCACCGTCTCCGCCACGGGAGACATGCTTATGCACAAGCCCATTATCACCGCGGCCTACAATAACGGCAGCTACAATTTTGACTTTATCTTCAAATACCTGAAGTCCTACTCCGAAAAAACCGACTACGCCGTGGCCAATCTGGAAACCACCCTGGCCGGTTCCGCCAAGCCCTACCAGGGCTATCCCTATTTCAACTGCCCGGACGAGATCGTCACCGCCGCGAAGGATGCCGGCTTTGACATGTTCCTCACGGCCAACAACCACAGCTTTGACACCGGCAAGGACGGCTATCTGCGGACCCTGGAAGTGATTCAGGAGGCGGGAATGGACACCCTGGGCACCATGGCTTCGGCGGAGGACCCCAAGTATGCCATCAAGGACATCAACGGCATCCGCATCGGTATCTTCTGCTACACCTACGAAACCTCCGACGGCACCGGCAGCGTTCCCTACCTCAACGGCCTGCCCATGAACGGTCTGGGGTACGAGAACCTCAACTGCTACCTGCCCAGCGATCCCAGCCGGATGTACAGCGAGGTGGAGCAGTATCTTGCCGAAATGGAGGAGGCCGGGGTAGAGGCCACCATCATGTTCATCCACTGGGGCCCCCAGGAGTATGCCCTGACCCAGCCGGCTGCCCACGTGGCCATTGCCCAAAAGCTCTGCGATCTGGGCATCGATGTGATCATCGGCGGCCACCCCCATGTGGTGCAGCCCATGGACCTGCTGACCAGCACCGTGGACCCGGAGCACAAGACCGTGTGCCTGTACTCCATGGGCAACGCGGTTTCCAACCAGCGGCTGGGGAACCTGACCTCCGTCACCACCGCCCACACCGAGGACGGCGTGTGGATCAGCGTCACCTTCTCCAAGTATTCCGACGGCACCGTATACGTAGACAGCGTGGACCTGATTCCCACCTGGGTGTATCTGAACCGGGAGTATGTGATTCTGCCCCTGGACTATGAAAAGGTGGACGAGTGGGGCAGCCTCTACAATATCAATGACAGCACGGTCAACGCCGCCAAGGCCTCCTATAACCGGACCATGGCCCTGGTGGGAGACGGTCTGACAGCCTGCCAGTATTATCTGGCGGAAGCCCGGGATGCCCGGGAGGCAGCCTACCTTGCCGCCGTCCAGCCCGCCGCCTGATTGTGCAAATGACGGTATTCCTTCAGGATGCCTGAAATGGCAGAGAAAG
>CAMEIK010000199.1 GCA_945918315.1 uncultured Clostridia bacterium | reverse complement strand
AATTAAGGAATCCCTTCGGGATGATTTTAAAAAGACAAAATATGCCTGAAAACAATTGGAATCATTTCAAAATCGTCCCGAAGGGACACAATCATTGTCAACTGTCAATTGTCAATTGTCAATTCGGCGAAGCCGCCAAATTCCAATTTGTCAGTGTGCTTACGAAAGCATATAACCCAATGCCTTTTATACGGTGATGAATACCGCGACGGCGGTGTTGTTATCCACATCCGTGGACCTGCGCAGCTCCGCCCGGGCCCGCAGTTCAAAGAGCCACTGCTCCGGTGTGGCGGATTTATGCAGATCCAGCAGAATCTCGTCCTCGTGAAGCCGCTCCCAGAGCCCGTCGGAGCAGAGTAGGAACGCGTGTTCCCCGGGCTCCAGGGTGAGGGCGCCGTGGATTTCCGGGGCGATGGTTTCTTCCCCCAGGGCTTTGAGCAGCTTGTTTTTATCGGGGTGGTTGGGAATCTCCCGACGGGTGATCTCCCCAAGCCGGACGGACAGGTAGCAGACGCTGTGGTCCTCCGTGGCGTCGGCCAGGACACCGTTGCGGTAGTGATAGAGCCGGGAGTCGCCGATATGGGCCCAGATGACCTTTCCCCTGTCGGCAAACAGGGCCACGGCGGTGGTTTTCATGTGCCGGGGGCCGTTTCTGCGGCGCAGAATTTCCTGGTTGCTCCGGTCCAGCCAGCCCCGGATTTCCTCCGGGGTGGGCAGCTGGGTCGGATGCATGAGCCGCAGCTGCTCCACGGCGATATGGGACGCTTCCCTGCCGCCGCCGTGACTGCCAAGGCCGTCACAAACCGCGGCGTAGAGCTGCTGGGGGCCGGTCTGCTCACAGATAACACTGTCTTCGTTTTCCGCCCGGCTGCCGACTGCGGTGTAGCGGGCAAATTTGAAATTCATAAGCGTAACCTCTTTTGGGGGAGACCGTCCGGCCGTTATCGGCCGGTCTCCGCGAATTCTTCCTGTCCGCCAAAGCAGACATGCAGGCCATTGACACGGTACCATTTTTGGGGGGCCAGGGGCACAGACTGTCCCTGCCCCACCAGCCTGGTTCCGCAGCTGGAGCCGTCGTCCCGGACCAGCAGAATGCCGTCGGGGGTGCGGCCGATGGTGCAGTGATAGCGGCTGATTCCGACGGTGTTACCCGGATAGACGATATGGCAGTCCGGGCTGCGTCCGATGCGCAGGACCCCTCCCGGGGGAAGCATCCAGCTTTTTCCGGCCAGCATTCCCCGGAGGCATACCACCGCGCCCCGGACAGGGGGCGGGGAAGCCGGAGCGGGGACCATCAGGGCCTTTCGCAGCTGGTCAATGGAGGAAAACCGGTCCCCGATCTCGACGGCAAGCCCCTTGCGAATGGCCTGGCAGACCTGGGACGGCACATTGGGACACAGCTGCTCCAGAGGAATCAGGGTGTCATGCATCCGGCGCTCTGTTGCCCGGGGAGGGCATTTGCCGGTGAGGGAAAAATAGGCCGTGGCGCACAGGGAAAACACATCGGTCCAGGGGCCCTGGTTTCCCTTCGTCAGGTATTGCTCCCAGGGGGCGAAGCCGTGCTTGATCAGGGTGGTAAAGTGGTCGCTTCCCTGATAGGACCGGACGGAGCCGAAATCGATGAGCCGGACGCCGCCGTCCCGGGTCAGGAAAATATTGTCGGGGCTGATGTCCCGGTGGATGAGCCCGGCACCGTGGATTTTTTCCAGGGCGTTCATCAGGGTAGCCAGAATGGGCATCAGCCGGGGCCAGGTCATCACGCCCTCGGTCCGCAGCTTGTGGGACAGGTCCTCGCCCACCAGCAGCTCCATGACATAATAGGCCGTGTTGTTCTGGCTGAACAGATGGGAGACCCAAACAAGGCCCTCCAGTCCCTGGAGCCGCATCAGGATCTGGGCCTCCTGCTCGAAGCGCATACGCAGATGGGCGGTGCTCTCCTCTTTTCCGGGGCAGATACAGACCGTTTGCAGATCGCTGCCCCGGGACACATAGCCGGAGGGAAACAGCTCCTTCAGGGCTACCGGCCGCTGGAGCTGCAGGTCCAGGGCCACATAGGTGATGCCGAAGCCGCCCTGCCCGAGAAGCCCGTCAATCCGGTAGCGGTTCAGCAGGATGGTGCCTGCCGGAAGGGCTTCGCCGCCGGTGCGGGTATGGGTTTGTTTGTTTTCCATGACCGGCTCCCTGTCAGAAGCCCAGGATCAGCGCGGTATAGTTATCCTGATGAGGATTCTGGGTGGCACGGACACAGCGATCCATTTCCTGGGCGGCCTGCCGGACATCCGGGAACCGGCGCAGAATCTCAGCCAGCTGCTCGTCGGGAATCTGGCCGTAAACGCCGTCGGACAGCAGGACAATCCTGTCTCCGGACAGAAGCTGAATGGGATGGAGGCTCCGGTCCACATATTTGAGCTGGCCCATGCCGATGAAGCTGGTCAGCTTTCTGCCGTCGGGGTCCTTCCGGGAAGCTTCCATGTCCCGGCGGCCCTCCAGAATCTCGGGCATCCAGTCCTGAAGCAGGTCGTGGTCCCGGTTCAGCTGGTTGACATAGCCGGCCCGGTAGAGGTAGATCCGGCTGTCGCCCACGGAGAGCCAATGGAAGGAGTCTCCGCTGACCAGCACCTGCACCACCGTGGAGCCGCTTTTGTACAGACCCTCGGGGGTCAGGAACCGGTTGACCTCCTCGTTGACGGTTTTCAGGATTTGCAGCAGGGCGCCGTTTTCCTGACCGGGCCGCAGAGCGCCGCCCAGCTCCAGTGTCCGCAGAACCACCTGCTGGCTGACCTTGTCGCCGTCTCTCAGTCCGCCCATGCCGTCGGCAACCACGGCCAGCACGCCCCGGCCGTCCAGCACGATGCTGTGGCCCAGGCTATCCTGCTGGTACTGCCTTCTTCCCTGGCAGTGGAGGGTGCCGATGCTTACGGGACCGGGGGAAGGCGATGAGGGAATCACCGGAATGTCGGAATCCGGGGCGGTTTTTTTCTGCTTTCCCTTCAGGTCCCGGATGCGCAGGCTGACAAGGCCGATGGCCGCCAGATCCGCTGCCAGCAGGCAGAGGGAAAGCCGGAAGATGAGCATCCACAGGGAGGCGGAAGAGCTGGGCACGGAGGGCAACTCGGGGGGAGCCTCCGTTTC
>CAMEIK010000198.1 GCA_945918315.1 uncultured Clostridia bacterium | reverse complement strand
GGGATGCGTTCTCTGGGAAATGAAAAGAAAGAATATGATTATACAGTATAGTTTTGAAAGAAGTTCAGCCGGGGTTTTCCGTCAGGTTTATGTTCCCCAAATGAGGGGATATGTATGATTTCCTGCTCTTGGAGGTGTGGAACCGATCCGGAAGGACCGCTTTGATTTGCGGACTGAAGGATGAAGTTCTGGTTTAAGAAAAATTAAAAGATACCGGGAATATTCTCTTTACCGTAGCATTCTTTTGTGGTAAAATAGCATAACTATGTCCCTGGGGGTAATTATTCATGAACCTGTCTCAGAGGAAAAGCGCACGGAGGTTTTGGTACCCGGCGCTGGCCTTTTTGATTCCGTTTGTTGGAATGCTGCTGGTCATGCTGATCAGCGGCTATAAGCCTTTCGGTAAATATTCCATGCTGTATTCCGATATGTACCACCAGTACTATCCCTTCTTTGTGGCTTACCGCAGAGCGCTTTTAAGCGGAGACTCACTGCTGTACAGCTGGAATGTGGGCATGGGCATGGACTACCTGGGCCTTATTTCCTATTATCTGGCATCCCCTCTGAATCTTCTCAGTGTTCTGGTGCCGGAAAAGTGGCTCCTGTCCTATTTCTCCCTGCTGATGCCCATCAAGCTGGGCCTTGCGGGTCTTTTCTTCGCGCTGCTTCTGAAAAACCTTTACGGGAAAAACGATCTTCCCATTGCTTTGTTCGGAAGCCTTTACGCCCTGTGCGCCTGGGCGCTGGGCTATCAGTGGAACATTATGTGGCTGGACACCTTTGCCCTGCTGCCGCTGGTGATTCTGGGGGAAATCCGGCTGCTTCAGGACCGGAAATTCATCCTGTATACCCTGACTCTGTTCCTGTCCGTGTTCTCTAACTACTATATCGGCTTTTTTACCTGCATCTTTGTGGCACTGGTGTTTTTCTGCTATGAGATCTGCCGCCCCCGGGGCCTTCGCCGTTTCTTCGCGGACCTGGGACTGATGGCTGTTTTTTCCGCCATTGCCATCGGCATGACGGCGATTCTGACTCTGCCTGCCCTGGCGGCGCTGCAGACCACCCAGTCCAGTGTAAACAATTTTCCGATGGGCTTCCGGCTGAATATCGCTTCTTCCAATACGTTTCTGGGGCTGCTGGATGCCATGCGCCAGGTGGCTGGGAACATGGGGGGCAGCCTGGAACCCTCCTTTAAGGAAGGGCTTCCCAATCTGTACTGCGGCGTGGGCAGCATTCTGCTGGGGTTCCTGTACCTGATGGCTCCGGATATCCGGCTGCGGGACAAGCTGTGCGCGGTGTTTCTGCTGCTGTTTTTCAATGTCAGCTTTATTATCCGTCAGCTGGACTATATCTGGCACGGCTTCCATTTTACGAATATGATTCCCTACCGCTTCAGCTTCCTGTACAGCTTTGTGCTTCTGTACATGGCCTACCGGGCCTGGCTTCTGCGGCGGAAATTTGACAGCCTTCAGATTATCACCGCCATGTTCCTGACGGCGGCGGTGCTGTGCTGCTCGGGGGAGCTGACGGCCACCCGGACCGCGGAGGCCTTCGGACTGCGCCTGGATCTGCCGGTGTACCTGATGTATAACGCCTCTTTTCTGGCGCTGTATACCGGGGCGCTGCTGCTGGGCCTGCGGAAAAAGCGGGTGCCGGAGGACGCGGAGCCTGAGGCGGTTATGGAGGCCCGCAGGTACCGGGACCGGGCCCGGATCACCTCCCGGTGGGCAGTTCTGATCGCCGCGTCGGTGGAAATCGCGGCGATCCTGATCAACTTTGCCGTATGGTTCCCGGGAACCAATGTTTCCGATTATCCCAGAGGGACGGATAAAACGGCATCCATGATCCGGTATCTGCATGAGCGGGAAGAAAACACACTGTTCTATCGGGCGGAAACCACCCACTCCCAGACCCTCAACGACGGAGCGCTGAACAATTACAATGGTATTTCCACCTTCACAAGCTCTGCCAACGTGCGGACCACGGAGTTTATGAAAGCTCTGGGGTATGGGGCCAAAAATACCTATAACCGCTACTGCTTTGAAGAAAGCTCTCCGGTGGCGAATCTGTTCCTGGATCTTAAGTATATGCTGGACCGGGCGGGACGGGATCGGTCCTCCGGCTTCTTCCGGGAGGTGCACCACTATGGAAATGTGACGTTGCTGGAAAACACAGCCTATCTGCCTCTGGGCTTTCTGACGGAGGCCAGCCTGGGGGATCTGGATTTTTCCGGTTCCGGGGACCGGTTCCTGTTTCAGAACCGGCTGTTTTCCGCCGCCTCCGGGGTGTCGGGGAGCGTGTGGTCGAAGGTTAGCGGAGAGAATATCGCCATTCAGGGAAACGGCGCGACGGTTACCGCCGGCAGTACGGAGGGCTGCTGCACCTATTCCGACTGCGAGGCCGGCTCCGATGTGACCTATACCTTTACGGCGGACCGGGAAGGCTTTGCCTGTATTTATCTGGACCTTCCCAAGCGCAATGATTTTACCGTAAGCGTCAACGATGTGGAGCTGTACCGGGAGGTCATCAGCCTGCCCCAGATGCTGGCGGTGCAGGACGTGGCGCCCGGGGACGCCATCCAGGTGCGGGTGCTCTGCGACGCGGGGGAGAAGAGCACCATGACGGTGACCGCAGCCATATTGGACCGGAAAGTGTTTCAGGAGGGCTATGAGAAGCTTGCCGGCGCTGTACTGGGGCTGACGGCGTTCCGCAATACCTTTGTGGAGGGAATCGTTGACTGTAACCGGGAGGGGCTGCTGTATACCTCCATCCCTCAGAACGGCAACTGGCATGCCTATGTGGATGGGAAGGAAGCACCCATCATTCTGATTGGCGACTGCATGATCGGTCTGGAGCTGACGGAGGGAATGCACACCGTCACGTTCCGCTATCAAAACAAGGCATTTTCCCTGGGTTGGAAGATTACCGCCCTGTGCGCCGTAATTCTGTTTGGTCTGGTTCAGGTGGTGTATAAGCCGGATTGGAAAAAACCCCTTTCCGGGAAGAACCACCGGGGGAAATACGAAAAAAGATAAAATAGATGCTGCCCGCTGTTTGGCTGTCCAAACAGCGGGCAGTGTATACATGGAAAAATGAATCGGGTATAATCAGCAAAGCGAAAAATTGAAATCTGCCCGC
>CAMEIK010000197.1 GCA_945918315.1 uncultured Clostridia bacterium | reverse complement strand
CTCGTATCTTATATCTTATATCTCAAAAAAAGCGCGCCGCAAATCCATGCAGCGCGCTTTTTTGAACAGTTCGCTTATCCGATGGGCTCGAAGTCCGCCGCGCCGTGCTTGCACAGGGGGCAGACGATGTCGTCGGGGAGGGTGTCCCCCTCGTAGATCCAGCCGCAGACCTTGCACACAAAGCCCTTCTTGCCCTTTGCCTCGGGCTTGGGCTTCACATTGTTCTGGTAGTAGGTGTAGCTCATGGTCTCCCGGTCGCTCATGACCCGGGCCTCGGTGACGGCGCAGATGAACATGCCGTGGGTGCCCAGATCCACATAGCTTTCCACCTTCAGAGACAGGAAGGAATTGATGTACCGGGGCAGGAATACCAGGCCGTTGTCGGAGCGGAGTACCTCGGCTCCCGCGAACTTGTCCACGGTCCGGCCGCTCTGGAACCCGAAGGTCTTGAACACCTCAAAGGGAGCGGAAACATCCAGGCAGTTCACGTTCATGACGCCGGTCTGCTGAATGATGTGGTGGGAGTAGTTCTGCTTGTTGATGGTCACCGCCACCCGGTTGGGGGTGTTGGTCACCTGGGAGACGGTGTTCACGATGAGGCCGTTGTCCCGGGTACCGTCGTTGGAGGTGACCACATACAGCCCGTAGCCAATGTTGAAGAGGGCGGAAAGGTCATTTTTGTTGGCGGTCTCACTGTGCTGGGCAATGTAGTCCTTGCACAGCTCGTTTGCCAGCTTCTCGATTGCCTCCCGGCTGTCGTCGCTGAGGGCGGAGAGAATCCGCACGGTGGTATCGGCAAAGGTGAGGTTCCGGCAGTCGTCCAGCATGGCGCGCATGGTCTTGGCGGCAAGGGGCGCCCAGGAGCCGTTTTCCATCAGGGCCACGGTGCGGTTCTGGAAGTTCCGCTCCGTCAGATGATGGATGAACTCCTTCATAAAGGGGAAGATGTCCGCGTTGTAGGTGGTGGTGGCCAGCACCAGCTTGCCATACCGGAACGCGTCCTCCACAGCCTCCGCCATGTCGCACCGGGCAAGGTCATGGACCTCCACCTTGGGGCAGCCCTTGCTCCTGAGCTTCTCGGCCAGCAGCTCCACAGCCTCCCTGGTATGGCCGTAGACGGAGGTGTAGGCAATGACAATGCCCTCACTCTCCACCCGGTAGCTGGACCAGATGTCATACAGGTTCAGGTAGTACCCCAGGTTCTCCGTCAGCACGGGACCGTGGAGGGGGCAGATGATCTGAATGTCCAGCCCGGCCGCCTTCTTGAGCAAGGCCTGGACCTGAGCGCCGTACTTGCCCACGATACCGATATAATACCGCCTTGCCTCGCAGGCCCAGTCCTCCTGGACATCCAGAGCGCCGAACTTACCGAAGCCGTCGGCGGAGAAGAGCACCTTGTCACAGCTGTCGTAGGTAACGAGAACCTCGGGCCAGTGGACCATGGGGGCAGTGACAAAGGTCAGGGTATGCTTACCCAGGCTCAGGGTGCTGCCCTCCCCCACCACGATCCGGCGGTCAGAATAGCCGGTACCGAAGAAGTGCTCCATCATGGTAAAGGCCTTGGCGGAGGAGACGATGGTGGCCTCCGGATAGACCTTCATGAAGTTCGCGATGTTGGCGGCGTGGTCAGGCTCCATGTGCTGCACCACCAGGTAGTCCGGCTTCCGGCTGCCCAGGGTCTTCTGGATATTGTCCAGCCACTGGTGGGTAAAGTTCCGGTCCACCGTGTCCATGATGGCGGTCTTTTCGTCCAGGATGGCATAGGAATTGTAGGCCATGCCGTTGGGCACCACATACTGGCCCTCAAACAGGTCCACCTGATGGTCGTTGACACCAATGTAACGAATGTCCTGCGTAATATGCATTGTCAGTCTCCTTCAGTCAGATTTTTGGTTGCCCCGCACAGCGGGATATGGTATAATGACCGCGGAACGGCTATCCCGTCCTTTTCGGCAGGGACCAATTGCTTGTATACAAATTATAGCATTTTCCCCGCCGGTTGTACAGAGAAATCTTTCAAAAATACAGGAGGAATTACAATGTCCATCATCCATGTTACCAGTGATAATTTCCGCAGTGAGGTCCTGGAAGCCCCCGGCACCGTTCTGCTGGACTTCTTTGCCACCTGGTGCGGTCCCTGCCGGATGGTTGCTCCCATTCTGGAGGAGATCGCCGTGGAGCGGAGCGATGTGAAGGTCTGCAAGATTGATGTGGACCAGGCCTTTGATCTTGCCGCCCAGTTTGGCGTCAGCAGCATTCCCACTCTGGTGGTCATGAAGGGCGGCAAGGTCACCGCGAAGACCGTGGGTGCCTGCCCCAAGTCCGAAATTCTGGCCCTTATGAATCGTTGAAGACCTGCCGGATATTGTCCCGGGTGACGGCATAGTAGGAAACCGGAATGGGTTCCCCCTGCCCCAGAATGGAGGAGCGCCAGCTTGCATAGTCCTTCCCATCCAGGGTTTTTGTCTCGCCGTCCCGGGTGACCAGGTAGACAATACCGTCTCCGTCGGCGTCGATATCGGCGGGGAAAGGTTTTCCTGTGCCGTCCACCCGGGCCAGGCTTACATCCCAGGCATCCACGAAGGCAATGCTTTCATAGCTGCCGCCTTCCCGGGCATAGAGGGTATAGGGCCAGAAGCTGTCCCCCGCCAGTCCATGGTTGTGGCTGAGCTGGGCCTCCAGAAAGCCCCCGGGGTAGAAGCTCACAGAGGGGAACTCCGTAAGCAGCACGGTAACCTTTCCTGTGTCCTCCTCAAAGCCGCAGACATACAGAGCCATGGAGGCCATGGGCCCGGCGGTGAAGGAGATCACCAGCTCCTTTTCTCCGTCCCCGTCCACATCGGCAACGGCGAAAAAGTTTCCGTCCATGGACCCAAAGGCGCTGTCCGCCGGAACGGCACTGCCGTCGGGGAACCGGTGCTCATAGGCAAAATTCTCCACCGTCTCCCGGTAGGACCCCATCCGGTTTTTCAGGACCGTTTCCCGGCTCAGGGTGGGGCCTGTGGTCTGGGCCGGGGCGGCGGGAGCCGTGGTTTCCGCGGGCGGCTTTTTTCCGCAGCCTCCCAGCAGCAGACACACCGTCAGCAGAAGGATTCCCATTCGTTTCACAAGCCATCTTCCCTTTCCTTTGTTCTTTCCCC
>CAMEIK010000196.1 GCA_945918315.1 uncultured Clostridia bacterium | reverse complement strand
CCCGTGCTCAGGCCCGGGAAGCCATGACCGAGCTGTGCCAGTATGTGGATGTATGCATCTCCAATGAGGAGGATGCCAAGGATGTGTTCGGCATCGAGGCGGAGGCTACGGATATTTACGGCGGCACGCTGAATCACGAGGGCTACAAGTCTGTTGCCAAGCAACTGGCGGACAAGTTCGGTTTTGAGATGGTGGCCATCACCCTCCGGGAGAGCCACTCCGCTTTTGATAACGGCTGGAGCGCTATGCTCTATAATGTCGCGAAGGATGAGTACTGCTTCTCCAAGAAGTACGACCTGCATATCATCGACCGGGTAGGCGGCGGCGACAGCTTTGGCGGCGGCCTGATCTACTCTTTGCTCTCCGGCAAGGATACCCAGGCAGCTGTGGAATTCGCGGTGGCGGCTTCCGCTCTGAAGCACTCCATCGAGGGCGACTACAATATGGTCACCGTTGCCGAGGTGGAAAAGCTGGCCGGCGGCGACGGCTCCGGACGAATCCAGCGGTAATCGGACATAAACAGCAGGGACGGTCCCATGGGATCGTCCCTGTTTTGTATAGGTGGGAAGCAGAGAGATCATTCTCCTGATTTGAGGGCCTTTCTGTTCATTTCCTGCCGGGCTTTTTTTGCGGCTTCCAGCAAGGACTGAAGAATTCCGGAAAGCTTCTTTCTGGTCTCTTCGTCGGATTCCAGGGCCTTCAGATAATTCAGCACATTTTTCGGCTGGATAATCTCCGAGGCTTCCGTTACATCTCCCGTCATCAGAATTCCAAAAATGACATCCACCATCTGGCTGCGCTGGGCTAAATCCATAGAGTTCAGCCAGTTTCGGATGGTGCGGTTCAGAAACCGGGAATCGGCGGTGATTTCTTCCATGGGCAGGAAGTCTTTTCCTACAACCTCCCAGGAGAAAAAGTCGTGCTGGAGAATGCCAACCTGACTGCTCCGGATGATGGTATAGGGCTCCTCGTGTTCCATGATCATACCGATAATGGAGGACTGTGGAACAAAGGTACGGATTCTGGGCACCATGGCATTGTAGCCGGGATCTCCGATCATGTATTCTGAAAAGCCGGGCCCATCGTTGTTGTATACGCCCCGTATCCACTGCTGAATCATGGGGGAGCTTCTGGCAGCGGCGAACACCGCCAGATTCCCACCCTTGGAATGGCCGCACAGCCGCATGGGGGCAGTATGGGCTGCCCACACATCGTGGGTATAGTTGAGAGCCAGAAGCTGGGCGGGAATGATCTGCCGAAAGCTCATATTAAAGTCCTCTTTCCAGCCAACCAGCGTGTTGTCCGTGCCCCGAAAAGAAAGCATCATACTGCCGTCAGAAAGAAGAAAGGTAATTGCCGCGAATTGGGTATCTTCCTCGGGGATAAACTGTTCCCGGTACATAAATAGGATGCTCTGCCCGAACCGGTGAGAATCCGCCGCGGCCCGCAGGAGCAGCAGATCGTTTTTCGCTCTGGCCCTGCTTTCGTAATCCGGCAGGAGAAAGAATTCCTCAGCCGCTTGCCTGAGGGTGACACCGTCAAGGGCGGCGGTTGTGTTTGGACCGAAGCGAAGATAAATCAGGCCGGAGAAAATCAGGGCATCCACCGGATTGGGCGGATCCTGGGAAAAGGATAGATCACCCCGCCATTTGAGATAATCCAGAATATTGGTCAAGAAAAACACCTCACTAGAGAGTTCCGGGAAACTCTGCGTATATTGTTTGCGCCTGCCGGAAGAAACCCTTGCCGGCTGCTTTTTCCAATTTCATCAGAGCTTCCCTTGACAGAAAAGAAAGAAAAAACTATAATAAACAGAAAATACAGTTTGGGATCTCCCAAAGGTGGAGCCCGCGAACAGGAGGAACCGACCATGCAGACATCCGTTTCCAGAGAGCAGGCGCTGGCGCTGCTTCATAAGTATAACCAGGAATCCTTCCATATTCAGCATGCCCTTACGGTGGAGGGCGTGATGGACTATTTTGCCCGGGAGCTGGGCTATGGTGACAGCGCCGATTTTTGGAGCCGCTGCGGACTGCTCCACGATGTGGATTTTGAAAAATATCCGGAAGAGCACTGCAAAAAGGCCCCGGAGCTTCTGGCGGAGGTCAATGCGGAGCCGGAGCTGGTACACGCGGTGTGCTCCCATGGCTATGGTCTGTGCTGCGATGTGAAACCTGAGCATGAGATGGAGAAGGTCATGTTTGCCGTGGATGAGTTGACAGGTCTTATCTGGGCCGCGGCCAAAATGCGTCCGTCCCACAGCGTTCAGGATATGGAGCTGTCCAGCCTGAAGAAGAAATTCAAGGATAAGAAATTCGCGGCCGGGTGCTCCCGGGATGTGATTCGCCAGGGGGCGGAGAACCTGGGCTGGACATTGGATGAAACACTGGAAAGGACCATCCTTGCCATGCGCGGCTGCGAGGAAAAAGTTGCGATGGAAATGGGCGAATAAGCCCTGCGCGCCAAAGAACAAAGTGACGAAGAATCTCAGGTTTGCGCCATGAGATTCTTCGTTTGCTTCCTTTATTTGCTTTTGTCCTCGGGAATGTAGCCTACAAAAGAGAGGCTGGCGTAATCCAGGTACACGTGTTTGTCAGGTGTTTTCCCCATGGTGACACGGTGGCAGGAGACCTCCCATACCGGCGAGCCATCCAGATTTCCCTTGCGGATTTCAAACACATGGTTCCAGCTTCGTCCTTCCATGTATTCCTCACCCCGGATGAAGCGGATCAGCTCCAGACGGCGAAAGTGGAATGTGGGGAAGGCGTTGGCAATGCACTGTTCAAACAATGCCTCCGCATCCCGTACGCTGCCCATGGCAAAGGCGCTTTGGATCGTCAGGGTATAATCTTCCATGACATTGTAGTCTTCCATATGGAAACCTCCTTACAGCTTTTGATATGCTTTTTCCAGGAACCGTTGGCTGTTCACCACAACACGGGTGTGCTCCGCGCTGCCGATTTCTCCTTTTTCGTCATAGGCTTTGATGGAGAATGTGATGACCTTTCCCTCCACCTGTGTAACCTCCGCCTGCGCACGGACCTCCAGCCCCACAGGGGTTGCCGCGGTATGCCGGAGATTCAGACCGGTACCCACGGTAGTGGTGCCTTCCTCCAGCGAGTCTTCAATGGCGGCGCAGGCGGCCCCCTCCATCATGGC
>CAMEIK010000195.1 GCA_945918315.1 uncultured Clostridia bacterium | reverse complement strand
GGTGCCGGCAATTGCCGTTTGAATCAGAGCTTCTGAATATAATGATTGCTTTTATACCTTTACGGAAAACAGGCCGTGGCGATTGCAGAAAGCATAGATGACTCCCCTGCCCGCTCTTCGGAACCGGGTTTGCGCCTCCTGTTCGGGATAAAGCTTTTCCAGCTGTATTTGACTGTCCGTCACATAGGCCATAAAGGAAACGTAATGGTTCTTTTCCATGGGATGGTTCAGATAAACATACAGCTCGCCGTCCACATTCTCCACAAACACCCGGTGCTGTTCGTCCGGTTCTTCCGCTTCCTGGGAAGGCAGCCGGATACCGCAGCAGGAAAAGGCTCCCTCCCCTATAGCATGCATGACATTCCCGCAAATCGGGCAGACATAAAACTTGCTCCGTTTCATATTCGCGGAAATATTCCTGTTTTCCGCAACATCTCCCGTCAGCAGCTCCGGCACAGATACGGACAACGCATTGGCCAGCTCTGAGAGAATGCACAGGTCCGGAAGCCCCTTGTTTGTTTCCCATTTGGATACTGTTTTATCGGAAACCATCAGTTTTTCCGCCAGTTCCTTTTGGGTAAGCTTCTTTTTTTCACGCAGTCTTTTGATTGTTTCCCCTGTAATATATGTCATGGGTCATCATCTCCTTCTGAAAGGATTATAGCTCCTTTCATGGATTAATCCAACCTGCGTATCGTAGAGTTGACAATTTCAGGATAAGCAGCGGTGGCGATGGAATTATAAAACTTGCCGCAAGGGAGGATGGATTACCGCAGACCTGCCGCTTCCATAATGGCTTCAATTGTCTCAACTTCCTGGTCACTCCAGGGATAACCCGCGTTTTCCACACCGGCAGAGGATAAAATATCTTCCGCGCCGTCCTCAAGAAGGATTCGGTACGCCTCATCCACCTGGGCAAGCTTTTCCGTAAACTCTGTCTGGGCATCATTTCCCATCTCAGCCAGCCATGAAATAGTTGCTTGCCGAATCTCCTCCGGATCAAGACCAGTGTTGACGCCCCAATCGAGAAGATCCGCTGCGGCTTTCACCGCTGTCATAAAGGAGCCGGCGGTTGCCACCGTAACATTGTTGTTGATTTCATCCAATATCGGAAGTTCCAGCCCGGGAGCGCTGGCAGTTGCTTCTCCGGATTCCGGGGCAGCGGTCATCCCGGGCACATTCCCGGCTTCCGAAGCCCGCGTTGTTTCTTCTTCGCTGACAACAGTTCCCGTAGACGGGGTATTGTCAGGCCTGGTTAAGCCGCTGCTTTGGCATCCAGCAAGCAAAAAAGCTATGGCAATAGGAATCATCAAATACTTTTTCATTTTATCTCCTTTCAAATTCATTTCCACTCCAGCTTTCCTTCTCCACCCATAAGTGCGGTCATTTCTTCAATGCGCTCCAATGGGAAAGGCGGTGCGCACAGGGGGCGCAGAGCAATGCTCATGAGCTTCATCGGGTTATCGTCAGCCGCGATTCGATTGGAACACAGTCCGCCGCACCGTCTGCACCGGTGGACAATCGCCCATTCACCCCCCTGCCGCACCCATACGGCAATGGGGTCCATGATCCCGCAGCAGTCCGATTTCCTGTCTCCGGGGGCAATATCCACATGGAGACTGGACAGGCAGTTGGGGCAGTGGTTTCTATGATTGCTCCCGGCTCCATCCGGAACTACAAGCCTGCCGCAGACCTTGCACAGAAAGCTGTCGTGGCACGGGTGGGTCGTATAATACCCATGTTCGATTTTTTGACGTTTGTTTTCTCGGTTCATTCTTGATTCCTCCTGAAGTATGGTTCGCCACGGTCGGGAGGAACAGGGAATCCGGTCCGCTATCCCTCCCGGTCAGCGAACAGACTCCGGTGATGCATGTTTCAATCTCAAACAGTTTCTCCTTTTTTTTAGAATTTCTTATGACGCAGGGCCCTGAAGAAAGCAGACGCAGAACATCCGCCGGTTTCCGGCGAAAGCTCTGCGTCTAAGCGTCTGGCAATTTCTCATCGTGTCAACAAAACGTGACACAGCTTTTTCTTCATACGAAGCAAACCCGCAGCATTGCAGGAATCCGGGGTCCCTACGCATTGCTATCATAGCATTTCTTTTCGCAAGTATCAACCGATTCTATGTGTTTTCCGCAAAAATAAGAAAATCTTAAGGCAGATCCACATAAACAGGTTCATGCTTCAGCCCGGGGATGATTTTGTTCAGAAAATCATTCATGGAAAAACGAATGCTGGAGGTATTGATACAGGGATGGCAGGCAAACCACTCCGCTTTTACAACATCCCGGTCAATAAGAAGCTTTACGTTATTTCCCTGGTCATTCATCAGTCCCATGACACTGACGGAACCGGGTGTGATGTCCAGATACCGCAGCATATGCTCCGCATCCGCAAAGGACAGCCTGGAAACCCCCAGTTGCCCGGAGAGCTCTTTGGTCAGAAAGTGCTTGTCACCGGGGATAAGAAGCAAATAAAACCGGGTCTTTTGCCGGTTGCACAGAAAAAGATTCTTGCAGATCATAGCACAAAGCAGCTTGTCAACATCCGCGCAGTCCTCCATTGTCATTGCGGGATCATGATCAACCCGCTCAAAAGGGACCCCCAGCGCGTCCAAAAAATCATATGTTCTTATTTCCTTTTCCAGCCGTCCGGATTCCTCCGCGGGCCTGCCTGTTTGTAGTTCCATTCGAATGCTCCCTTTCTGTCTGCCTGCAGTCACTGTCTCAAACGAAGGCCTTTTTGTGTTTGCCCTTATTCTGTAAAGGTCAGAGGGAAATCATACACCGCGTGTCCGGATTCCAAAACCGCACCGTTCACGGTAAGCACAACGCTTTCGGCACCGTATGCTTCCAGGAACGTATTCACAACACTATGAATCAGGAGGCTTTCTCCGGCTGTACCGAGAGAAAGCAGGTGTGTTTGAAACGCGGTGTTAAAATCGATGACAAGCTGCTTTTCGTTCTGTGCGAAAGCGTTCACAGCCGCGTCCTGGGGAAGAACGCCTTTCCCGATCAGCTTCTCTGCAATCACCGTTTCATTGATTTGTTCGACCGGAACCTCGGAGCGTACAAGGCCATCCGCGTTATCGTTGGACGAATATACGGCAAGGGGGATCCCTGTGGCAAGCTGTGCCTGAACGGAAGCTTCCGTCTGGTTTGTTGACTTCGAAGGCAATAAGGCGCCCGA
>CAMEIK010000194.1 GCA_945918315.1 uncultured Clostridia bacterium | reverse complement strand
TGGATCACATGGCGCTCGTAGGCGTTCATGGGCTCCAGGGTGGTGCGGCGGCGGTTCTTCAGAACCTGCTGGGCCTTCTTCCGGGCGTAGCGGCGGAGGCTGTCCTCCCGCTTCTCCCGGTAGCTCTCCGCGTCCACGCTGATGCGGATGCGGCCCTCGGAGCCGTGGTTCACGGCATAGTTGGCCAGGTGCTGGATGGCATCCAGGGTGTCGCCCCGGCGGCCGATCAGGTAGCCCAGATCGTCACCCACCAGATCTACCCGGTAGGTATTGGTCTCTTCATCCTTCCAGCAGTGGGGCACGGCCTGGGAGCCCATGTGCTCGGCAAGGCCCTTGATGAACTGCTCAATTTTCTCCTCCACGGAGCCGGGGGCAGCGGGAACGTACTCCTTGGGAGCGGCAGGCTGCTTGGGCTCCTTCGGCTCTCTGGGCTGCTTGGGAGCGTCACCCCTGCGCTGGTTCCGGCCCTCGTTTTTGGACCGGCGTTCCCCCTGGGGCTTGGGAGCTTCCTGCCTGGGGGCCTCGGGGGCAGCCTGCCTGGGGGCTTCCTGCTTGGGCTCGGCGGGCTTGGGCGCTTCCGGCTTGGGAGCAACGTAGGTGGGCTTGGGCTTGGAACGGGAGGCGGAGGACAGCGCTACCTTGGGCGCTTCCGGCAGGGGGTCGGGGGCTTCGTAAGTCACCTGAACCTTGGCAGGCTGAGCGCCGAAGCCCAGGAAGCCGGGCTTGGCCTGCTGGAGCACCTGGACGGACACGCTGTCCCGGTCCAGTCCCAGCGTCTGCAGGGCGGCCTCAATGGCAAGATCAATGGTCTTGCCGGATGTGACGATATTCTTTTCCATGAATTATTCCTCCGAAGACTTGGACGCGTAGCGGTTGGGATCATAGGCCCGGCCCTTGCAGTAGGGACGGTCGGCAATACCGGACAGGGTCTGCTTCTGAAGCTCGTCCGTGTCCTGGACCTTGCCCTTGCGCAGGGCGTATTCCTTTTCCGCGGCGGCACGGGCAGCCTGCTCCTGATCCCGCTGCTGCTTCTGCAGCTTCTTTTTGCTGGTGTTGTCGGTGATGCCGTCGGGATTCGCGGCCCGGCGCTCGGCACGGATGCGTTCCTTTTCGGCCTCTTCCTTTTCCCGCTCCAGACGGCGCTGGAGCCGGATGGCGTCCTCCGCGTCATAGATCTTGCGGTAACGCTTGGTAAGGATGGCGTCCTCGATGGTACGGACGATACCGCCCACAAACCAGTACAGGGACAGGGCGCAGGGCACGGTGAAGCCGAACCACAGCATCATCAGGGGCATCATCCACATCATGGTCTTGTTGGTCTGGGCGGCCTGGGAGTTCTTGGCAGCTTCCTTGTCCTGGATGCCGTCCTTGTTCGTGATGACGGAATCGTTCATCTTCTGGGAAACCAGCATGGTGATCACCTGGCTGCCGGCGGAGGTCAGAGCGATCAGGAAGGCGCCGATGTGGGCCCAGTCCCAGCCCCAGCTGGCGCCGAAGATGTTGAACTGGGGTACGGAGGCCAGGTCAATGCCCAGGAAGATGGAGTTGACACCCTCCAGGGTCCGCTGGCTGATTTCCGGTACCGCGGCCTTAATGGCCTCGGCAAACTCCGGGACGTACCGGGCGGCGACCATCTGGTCATAGTAGGTATTCTTCGTGAACAGGTCGGGGGCGTTGTTCTTGATTACCTCCACAATGGTGGCGGCGGTTTCGGCGCTTTCATGGAGCATGTACACCAGGGGCTGGCGGACAACGGCGTACAGCGGGATGAGGATCAGCATGGGCACGAAGCTCCACAGGCAGCCGCCGCCCATGGAAACGCCCTCCTCCTTGTAAAGCTCCTGCATGGCCTGGCTCTGCCGGTTCTGGTCATCGGCGTACTTGCGCTGAATCTCCTGGAGCTGGGGGGTGAGCCGGGACATCTTCATCATGCTCTTCTTGGACTTGGCGGTGATGGGCAGGAGCACCAGCTGCACCAGCACAGCAAACAGAATCAGGGCCAAACCGTAGCTGTCTGTCAGCTCGTACAGCAGCTCCATCAGGTAGCCGAAGGGCACCTGGATAATGTCGGCAAGATTAAAGGCGAGAATCATGGACTTTCCTCCTTATTTTTGGAAGTCACGGAACGGGGTCATAGATATCCCCATGGTAAAAGGGGTGGCACTTGCTGATCCGCTTCAGGGCCAGCCAGCCGCCCTTCAGGGCTCCGTATTTGGAAATGGCCTCGTAGGCGTATACGGAGCAGGTGGGGCGAAACCGGCATCGGGCCGGAAACGCCGGGGAAATGCAGCGGCGGTAAAAGGAAATGAGAGCGAGAAAAAGAGTTTTCATTGGGAAGCCTCCCGGTTCAGAATACCGGCCTTGTCCGCAAGATGGAGGAAGCTGGAAGTGAGCTTGCCGAAAGGCGCCTCCACAGCCCGGGACCTGGCCACGATGACAATGTCGTAGCCGGGTTTCAAGGCGATTTCATTCAGCCGGTATACCTCCCGGAGCCGGCGGCGGGTACGGTTGCGCACCACGGCGTGGCCCAGCTTCTTACTGACGGTGAAGCCCACCCGGTTTTTCCCCTCCCGGTTGCGCCGGGCATAGAGAACCATATAGCTGTCCGCTGCCCCTGGGGTGCGGTACAGCCGCCGGAAGATATGATTTTGCTTCAGGCTGACGGAAAATAGCATAGGGGCCTCCCGGAATCAAAGGGGTTGGAAAGGGACGGCGGGCAGAAAACCCGGTAAAAAAGGGAGCGGGGCGAATCGGACATTCACCCCGCTGCAGCTCCCGTTTCGCGTTTTACCGCGATGATCCGCGTTTTCTTACGCAGACAGGACCTTGCGGCCCTTGGCACGGCGGCGGGCCAGAACCTTGCGGCCGTTGGAAGTAGCCATTCTCTCACGGAAACCGTGCACCTTGGAGCGGTGACGCTGGCTGGGCTGGTAGGTACGCTTCATGTTTTTTACACCTCCTGTTTGACTTCATATGCTCAACAGCCGCCCCTTGGCGGCCGCAGCAACGCAACTGGAAAGCCATAATGGCCATACCCACTCATTATAACCGAAAAAGGGAAGCAGGTCAACACCTTTTTTGCCAATCCGGGGGCTTTTCCGGAAGAAAACCCGGCAGGGCAGCGCGAAGGAAACAGCGCGGGAGGAAGACAGATTGGAATTTAATTGACAATTGACAATGGACAATGGACAAT
>CAMEIK010000193.1 GCA_945918315.1 uncultured Clostridia bacterium | reverse complement strand
ATTGTCAATTGTCAATTGTCAATTAAATTCCAATTAGTCGTGCCGCTGCGGGAAACCGGCAAGAGCATTATCTCGTATCTTATATCTCATATCTTATATCTCATTGCCTGCTGCCTTTGAACGGACCATTAAAATTTCATGAATTGTCGGGAAAGGGGGTGGAAGTTTTCTGTTTCCTGTGGTATAATGCATCCAAGTATACCATGATGGAGAGAAACGCCTATGATTGAATTATTGGCGCCGGCGGGGTCCATGGAGGCCCTGCGGGCCGCGGTGCAGAACGGCGCCAACGCCGTCTATCTGGGCTGCGGCAGCTTTAACGCCCGGCAGAGCGCAAAGAACTTTACACCCCAGACCCTGGGAGAGGCTCTCAAGTACTGCCACGTCCGGGGGGTGGCCGTCCACCTGACCCTGAACACCCTGGTTTCCGACCGGGAAATCCCGGAGCTTACGGAGCTGATCCGCTTTGCCGCCAAGGCCGGGGTGGACGCCTTCATCGTCCAGGACCTGGGCGTTGCCCAGCTGTGCCGCCAGATTGCCCCCCAGGTGGAGATCCACGGCTCTACCCAGATGACCATTCATTCCCTGGCCGGGGTCCAGCTCTGCGCCGGGATGGGCATGAAGCGGGTGGTTCTCAGCCGGGAACTGAACCGGGAGGAGATCCGCCACATCTGCGCGGCATCCCCCATTCCCATTGAGGTCTTTGCCCACGGCGCTCTGTGCATGTGCTACTCCGGCCAGTGCTACCTGTCCGCCGCCATCGGGGGCCGCTCCGGCAACCGGGGCCGGTGCGCTCAGCCCTGCCGTCAGAGCTACGGCTACACCCGATGGGAAAACCGGTACCCCCTCAGCCTGAAGGACAACTGTCTGGTCCGCTACTTAGACGAGCTTCAGGAAATGGGCGTCGCCTCCATCAAACTGGAGGGCCGGATGAAACGGCCGGAATATGTGGCCGCCGTCACCGCGGTGTACCGGCAGGCCCTGGACACCCACGAGGTCACTGACGATATGCGTCAGGCCCTTTTCAAAGCCTTCAACCGTCAGGGCTTCACCGACGGCTACTATACAAACCGGGTGAATACGAAAATGTTCGGCATTCACCAGGAGGAAAAACAGGATACCTCCTGGCTCTCCGACGCCCGCCAGTCCTACGAAACCGGGGAGCGCCCTCTGGTTCCTGTCCGGTTCCTGGCCGAGGTCACCGTGGACGGCAGCAGCATTTCCGTCCGGGATCCGGAGGGCCGGGTCTGCACCGCCCAGGGCCCCAAGCCGGAGCTTGCCAGGACCTTCCCCCTCACCGCGGAGGCCCTGACCCAGCGGGTGGCCAAAACCGGCGGCACCCCCTATTACCCCGTGGATATTCAGACCCGCATTGACCCGGGCCTCATTATCCCCGCCGCCGCTGTCAACGCCATGCGCCGGGACGCCCTGAACCAGCTTACCGCCATGCGTGCCCGCCGGGAGGAGCGTACCCTGCGCAAGCCCAAGCCCATCCCGGAATTCAAGGGTACCAGAGGTCTTCCCGGTCTGACCATTCAGGTCACCTCCCGGGAGCAGCTGACAAAGCAGCTGCTGCGGTCCGAGACTGCCATGCTCTATGTTCCCCTCCACCTTCTCCGGGAGGACCCCAAACTCACCCAGACCCTTCTGCAGCGGGGCCGTCTGGCGGCGGTGCTGCCCAGAGTGGTCCACGACGGGGAGCTTCCCAAGCTGCTCGCCGCCCTGGCGGAGCTGCGGGACGCGGGACTGCGGGAGGTCCTGGTGGGCAATCTGGGGCTGCTGGGTCCCGTCCGGGAGCTGGGGCTCCGGGCCCGGGGCGACTTCGGCCTCAATATCTTCAACTCCGCTTCCATGAACGTGGCCCGCGCTCTGGAGCTGGCCTCCGTCACCGCCAGCTTTGAAATGACCCTGCCCCAGATCCGGGATATGAGCAAGGCGGTGGACACGGAGCTCATCGCCTATGGCCGGCTGCCGCTGATGCTTACGGAGCACTGTCTGATCCGCAATCGCACCGGGGAGTGCACCTGCGGCCAGGGCAGTGTGAAGCTGGTGGACAAAACCGGCGCCGACTTCCCCATTATCCGGGACGCCGATACCTGCCGCAGCGTCCTGCTCAACGGCAGAAAGCTGAGCTGGCTGGACCGGCAGGATGACCTGGCCAAGCTGGGCCTGTGGGCCATCCGGCTGTACTTTACCACGGAAAACAGCCGGGAGACCGACCGGGTGCTGGAGGACTACCTGAACCCCGGCCCCTTTGACCCCGGCTCCTGCACCAGAGGTCTGTACCTGCGGGGCGTGGAGTAAACGGGAGGAACTATCCATGGAAATCATTCTTGCCTCCGCCTCTCCCAGGCGGCGGGAGCTAATGGGGCTCTACGGCCTGCCCTTTACCGTCCGGGCCGCGGATATTGACGAGACTATGGACCAGGAAAAGCCCCCCTTTGACGAGGTGGCCCGGGTCAGCCGGTGCAAGGCCCTGGCCGTCCGCCGGGGGCCGGAGGACATCGTGGTAGCGGCGGACACCATCGTGGTCTGTGGGGGAAAGGTTCTGGGAAAGCCCCGGGACGAAGAAGACGCCGCCCGGATGCTCAGACTTCTGTCCGGCAGCACTCACCAGGTCATGACCGGCTGCACCGTACTGGGGGGAAGCCGGGCCGAGACCTTTACCCAGGTGACGGAGCTTCACTTCCGCCCCCTGTCCGAGCGGGAGATTGCCCGCTATATCGCCACCGGCGAGCCCATGGACAAGGCCGGTGCCTACGGCATTCAGGGCGGCGCCGCCCTGTTCTGCGATTGGCTGAAGGGAGACTACTATAATGTGATGGGTCTTCCCGTGTGCCGCCTGCTGGAAGCCCTGCAAAATATCGCGCCGGATCTGTTCGTGGGAGAATAAAGCCCGGCAAATCCCAGCTATGGCCATTGGCCTGAAACCGCAAATTGGAATTTGGCGGCGAGTCGCCGCTGACAAGTCGTGACGTACCTGGTCTGTGATCGTTCTTTCCCTGACCCGCTCGGTGTCGTTCTATGGTTCGATAAATTGGAATTTGGCCCGCAGGGCGGGCAGCCAGGTCGTGCGCAAGATATGTGTAGTCGTTTCTGCCCTGACCCGCTCGGTATCGTTCTGTGGTACGGAAAATTGGAATTCAATTGACAATTGACAATGGACAATGGACAATTAAGGAATCCCTTCGGGATGATT
>CAMEIK010000192.1 GCA_945918315.1 uncultured Clostridia bacterium | reverse complement strand
ACGAGGGAATACTGTATGTATTTCCCGTTTTTGAAACTGCAGAAATGGTGCAAAAAATCCGCTGAGATCCTCTGACGCAATTGTGCGGTGTTGCCCTGGGTGTTTTCAATAGAAACACCCCCTCCCCTTCTCTTTACAATGCTGTTTCAATGGCTTCCCGAACATTTCGTACCCGATAGACTGTCATTCCATCAGGTATTTCAATTTTTTCGGAACTGCTTCGAGGGATCATACATTTTCTGAAGCCAAGCCTTGCCGCCTCCCCGAGCCGCTGATTCAGATGGGAAACTGACCGTATCTCCCCGGTCATTCCGACTTCTCCAATGGCAATCAAATCATCCGCAATGGCCTGGTCCCGGTAAGAGGATGCGACCGCCAGAACAACCGGAAGGTCGGCGCCAGGCTCATCCAAACGAAGCCCTCCAATGACATTCAGATAGGCATCAAACAGGTTAAGCTTCATTCCTGCTCGTTTTTCCATCACTGCAAGAAGTAGAACCGCACGGTTGTAATCAAAGCCATCCGATGCTCTGCGGGGCACATTAAAGGTTGTTTTGGTTACCAGGGCCTGAACCTCGGCCAAAACAGGTCTGGTCCCTTCCATGACACAGGCGACACAGGTACCGCTTGCGCCCTCGGGTCGTCCCTCCAGCAGCATCTGAGACGGATTGGGTACTTCTGTCAAACCCGAATCCTGCATTTCAAAGACACCAATCTCATTGGTAGATCCAAATCGATTTTTTGCGGCCCGAAGAAGCCGATAGGTAGAATTTGGATCTCCTTCGAAGTACAGTACGCAATCCACCATGTGCTCCAGAACCTTTGGTCCGGCTATATTTCCGTCTTTATTGATATGTCCCACAACAAATACAGTGATTCCCTGAGATTTGCTAAGCTGCATCAATGTCATGGTGCAGTCTTTTACCTGAGAAACACTTCCAGGGGCGGAATCATTTTCTTCGTTATACAGAGTTTGAATGGAATCAACAATGAGAATATCCGGTTCGAGCTGGTTGACTGCATCCATAATGTCGGAAAGCCTTGTTTCAGAGAGAATATACAGAGAGTCTGGAACGACGCCAAGTCTCTCCGCCCGAAGCTTGAGCTGTCTCTCGCTTTCTTCGCCGGAGATGTATAGAACTTTTCTCCCCGCACACAAGCTGCTGCAGATCTGAAGAAGTAGGGTCGATTTTCCGATTCCGGGTGCGCCTCCGACCAGGACCAGAGAACCAAGAACGGCACCACCGCCAAGGACCCTGTCCAGCTCTCTCATTCCGGTTGAAAACCGTAATTCACCGCCGGAGGTTACTTCGGTGATCTTTTGCGGTTTCCGGCTCTGCCCCACTGGGGCGGCTTTTGCTCTGCCGGCAGCAGCCGGCTTTTCTATATGTTCCTCAATGGTGTTCCAGGCACCGCAGGCGGGACATTTCCCCTGCCATCTGGGAGTTTCATTTCCACAGTTGGTGCAATAAAAAACTGTTTTTGCCTTAGCCATTGTAAAGCTCCTTAGTTTTCCTGTTGCTGTTTCTTGGCAACTTTATTTGCTCATATTATAACAGGCATGAATGAATCGGTCAAGTATTCGCAAGGAATCCGCTGACAGAGGCGGCAATCACACAAACCAGTTTTTTCTGGTATTCCGCCTGCCGAAGAAGCGATTCCTCCTGGGAGTTACTGAGAAATCCGCACTCCACCAGTACTCCTGTGCACTGTATCTGGTCCATCAGATAGACACCCACGCTTTTCTTTTCACGACGGTTGTTTCCGGGGCACAAGGAAGATACGAGCTGTGACTGCAGGCACTTTGCCAGCTTTTCGCTTTCCGGATTATCCGCATAGAATACCTGCGGTCCGCTGTACCTACTGTCGGAGAAATGGTTCTGGTGGATGCTTACCAGCAGCGCACCGGGTGTGGAATTCACCATGCGGACCCGTTCTTTTAGGTCCGAAATCTTTTTCTGGGCGATAGTTCCTCCCTTTGTGTAAACGGAAGTATCTGTTGTTCGAATCATCACGGTGTCATAACCCAGCAGGTGAAACAGGTCGTCCAACCGCAGAGCGATTTCCAGATTAAAGCTGCTTTCCAGTTTGCCGGTACAGGAAGTTGTTCCCCCATCCTCCCCCCCATGCCCGGCATCAATTACAATTCGATTGGAGCGTGTGATGGGTGAGATTTCCGCAATGACAGTAACGGCTTTGTTTCCAAGAAGAGTTCCAAGAAGAAAAAGGCCAAACACCAGGATGTAAAACCCACAAAGGGTCAGCCCCGTTCTTTTTGCTTTCATATCCACCACCTCATTCATTTCTATGCAATTCTTCTTGACACAATGAACGCCCAGCGAAAAAGCGCATAGAATGACCTGGAACGACAATTCCAACCAGAAAGTAAGGAGGAATGTGCTTTGGAAAACATGCTGAAGGAGAATGACCAGGAGCGGGGTCTCGGCAGGCTGCCTGCAATGGCTCCCCTTGCCAATCCATATGTGCCCTTTCAGCTGGAAAACTCTCCCAAATATGATGCGAGAAAAGGTTTGGTTCGGGGCACGCTGTACCCTGGCCTTGAGCTTCCATTTATGGGAATGATCAACAAAAATGAACTTCCGGTAACTCCTATGTCGGAGCTTCAGGCACTGGCGTTTGCCATACAGGAGCTGGCATTGTATCTCGATACCCATAGAGAGGACACCGATGCCCTGGATCTGTACCGGCAATATCAGCAGATGTACCAAAACGGAAGAAATGAATTTGTGAAATCGAACGGACCCCTCAACCACGGCAGTATCACTCAGGGAAAGCAATATGAATGGTTGGATGATCCATGGCCCTGGGAATATCACAGGAATCAGGAGGGCTAGACAATGTTTTTGTATGATAAGAAACTGCAATATCCCGTAAAGATTGCAAATACCAATCCTCAGCTTGCCAGAATCATTATTACGCAGTACGGTGGACCGGACGGAGAACTGGGTGCCAGTTTACGTTATCTTTCCCAGCGGTATTCTATGCCTTTTGATGAGCTGAAGGGCTTGCTTACGGACATTGGTACTGAAGAACTGGGCCATCTTGAGATGATTGGAGCAATCGTTCACCAGCTTACCCGAAATCTGAAGGACGATCAGTTTCGGGACCCTGCGTTTGCGCCCTATTTTGTGGATCATACCACGGGAATTTATCCCAATTCCGCAGCGGGAACACCTTGGTCAGC
>CAMEIK010000191.1 GCA_945918315.1 uncultured Clostridia bacterium | reverse complement strand
CAAAAAGGATTGGGTCAAATCGTCTGGGATGCTTTATATTTTTCGTCGAAACCACTTTACTTTTTCTTGTTTTTTCGCTAAAATGAAAATAGCCAATTTTGCGTTAGGAGGTAATCTTCATGAGTGTAAAACGAATTGGTGTCCTGACCAGCGGCGGCGACGCGCCGGGCATGAACCCCTGCGTCCGGGCGGTTGTTCGTACCGCGATTTACCACGGACTGGAGTGCTACGGCATCCGTCGGGGATGGAACGGCCTGATTAATGGTGATATTGTCCGCCTGGATGAAAAGAGCGTTGCCCATACGATCAACCGTGGCGGTACGATCCTCTATACAGCCCGGAGTAAAGAGTTTATGACCGAAGAAGGTCAGCGTAAGGCTGTGTCTACCTGTAAGTTTTTGGGTCTGGACAGTATTATTGCTATCGGCGGCGACGGCACTTTCCGCGGCGCAAGAGCGCTCAGCAAATACGGCATTAATGTCATCGGCATTCCCGGTACCATCGACAATGATATCAGCTGCACCAACTATTGTATTGGTTTTGATACCGCTGCCAACACCGCCATCGAGTGCATCGATAAGCTGCGGGACACCATGCAGTCCCACGAGCGCTGCTCTGTTGTAGAGGTTATGGGACGCAATGCCGGATATCTTGCCATGTATGTGGGCCTGGCTTGCGGCGCGACCGCGGTACTGGTTCCGGAGGAGCCGATTGATTTTGAAAAAGATGTGATTGAAAAGATCCGCCAGGCTCGGTTTAATGGGTTTACCCATTACATGATCGTTGTGGCTGAGGGTGCGGGTTCCGCATCGGATATCGCCGCGAAGATCAAGGAAGCCATTGACCTGGACCCCCGGGTCACGGTGCTTGGACATATTCAGCGCGGCGGTACTCCCTCCGGCCGGGACCGTGTCAACGCAACCAAAATGGGCTACATGGCGGTGGAACTGCTGCTGGAAGGAAAAACCAACCGGATTGTCTGCACCCACGACGGCCGGTTTACCGATGTTGACATCGATGAGGGTCTTTCTATGAAGAAGGGCATTCAGCAGATGGAAGTGGATGTGCTCGCGGCAATGACCGGTATCTGACACAAATATAGTTTGCAGGGGCGGAAAATTCCGCCCCTGCATTTTATATTTTGGATATTATGATCCTGTGGACCGATAATGGGCAACACCGAATTTCCAGAAGAAATATACCGGTATCAGGAACAACAATGAAAGGAACGGCAGAAGCCCATATTGCCAGGGACCCCGATCCAGAAGATACTGAAGCGGCCAGTATTGTACAAGGGCAAGGGGCACGAGCAGCGTGGTGATCCATAGTACGCCCTTTCCGTAAATCCCGAAGGGGTATTTCCCATATTCCCTGGCTCCGTCTGTAAAGATGTTCATTACTTCCAGGCCTTCCATCGTGAAAAAGCAAAGCCCGGCATTGAGAAGGAACAGGGCGAAAAACAGGGCCGAGCCGCAGAGGATCATTGCCCCGAGGGTAAAGGCCCTCCCCATCGTCCAGTGCACAGGGCCGGAAGTGATGCCGTAAATCAGCATCAGGATGCCCTGTACCACACGGGAAATGACAGATGGCTTGATATCCTGGCATAGAACCTGAAAAATGATGCCTCTGGGGCGGACCAGAATCCGGTCAAACTGGGCGCCGGACAAAATCTTTGGAAACGCGTCAAAGCCCCGCCCGAAACATTCCGCCAGGGAGCAGCTTAACAGGATAACGCTGTAACAAAGGGTCAGCTCCGGAAGACGGTAGCCGCCCACGTTCCCAAACCGGTCTAAGAGAAATTTTACGCCAAGAAAGACATTGATGGTAATGAGAAGCTGGCCGACACAGCTGAGCAGAAAGGACCCTTTATAAGCCATTGCTGTTTTCAGATGCACAGCAAGAAACCGAAAATACAGCTTGATTGTATTCATTTGTCAACCTCCCGCGATCTCCGCTTTCCGGATTCCGGAATTGGTGAGAATAAGGCCAAGCCCTATCAGTATGAAGGCCCAAAAAGCCTGCAATCCAACCGCTCTGAGAGCTTCTATTCCGGCAAGGTCTCCGCCGAATATCCGGAGCGGAACATTCTGCATGGAGCCAAAGGGACTGATGGAAGCGATTGTTTTAAGAGGTTCCGGCAGAAACGGCAGCGGTACGATCCCGCCTCCAAGGAGATCCGCCGCGGCAACGGACAGAACCCGGAAACCATTGGTATCCACCAGATGAAAGGACAGAGAATAGGCTGCCAATACAAAACCGGATACGACAGCAAGCATCAGGCCCAGGGAAATCAGGAACAGCAGGAAAGCGGGAAGCTCAATCCGGATGCGAAGTCCGTAGGGACTGGGGAGCAGGGCACTGACCAGGAGAATGGGCCAGCAGCGCAAGACTGCCCGGCTGAGCCGCATCGCCAGCGTCCTCGCCATCCACATTCCGTATAGGTTCACCGGGCGGGTCAGCTCGTAAGCCACTGTACCGTCACGGACGGATTCAATCAAATCCTGCTCCCAGTACCAAATGGCAAAAACGGACAACAGAGCCTGCTGCAGCCAGATGTAGGCGGAAAGAGCTTCCTGCCCCATGGGAAACCGCTCGGGGGCTTCCTGCCAGAATGCCCGGTACAGAAGGATCTCCATACAGCCCCAAACCAGCTGGGTGCTGAGACCGGCAAGGGCCGCGGTCCTGTACTGGAGGCCGGCAATCAGCCGCATGCGGAAAAAGGAACAATACTTCTTCATCTTCCCGCCTCCTCAGATACCGAACCGCCGGTAAAGCGCGGCGACAGACTCCTCCGTGGAAAGGTTCTCCCCTGCCATGCTCCGAACCAGGGCTGTGTCTCCATCCAAAAGAAGCTTTCCCTTGCCGATGAGAAGAACCCTGTGACACAGGGCTTCCACATCCATCATGTCGTGGGTGGTGAGCAGCACCGTCAATCCCCGGTTTTTGTTTTCTTCCAGAATAAACTCACGGACCTTCAGTTTGCTGACCGCGTCCAAACCGATGGTCGGCTCATCAAGGAACAGAACATCCGGGTTGTGGAGCAGTGCCGCCGCAATCTCACAACGCATCTTTTGCCCCAGGGACAGCATTCTGGGGGGTGTTTTCATCAGGTCTCCCAGGTCCAGAAGCTCCGTGAGTCGTTCCAGATTTTCCTTATAAAGGCCGTCCTCAACCTGGTATATATCTTTCAGCAGGCTGAAAGAATCTACAAC
>CAMEIK010000190.1 GCA_945918315.1 uncultured Clostridia bacterium | reverse complement strand
CCAATTTGTATTTCTTCCGAACCTTTCTGTTTCAGGTCCGTTTGAACTGCTTTTCCAGATTCTTTTTACTCAGGGAAACGCAGATGGGTCTGCCGTGAGGGCAGTACTTCAGGTCCTCCCGGGCCATGACCTGGGAAGCAACGGCAAGAAGCTCCTTCTCGTCGTTTTTCCAGCCGGCCTTAATGGCGGCCTTGCAGGCTACCGTGTGCAGCAGCTCGTCCCGGACGGTGTCCGGCTTTTCCCGGCGGCCGGACAGGAGGGCATCCGCCAGGGCTTCCAGGGTCTCGGCAGCATCCTCCGGGCTTAAATCCATGGGAATCTGCCGGAGCAGAACCGTATTGTCCCCGAATTCTTCAATCTCAAACCCCAGATCTTCCAGCATATCCTGGTTTGCCAGCAGCTCTCCTGCTGCCGCCGGGCCCAGGCGGACACTGACGGGGGCCAGCAGAAGCTGACCGGAGATTTTTTCCTGATTGGCCTTCAGCTTTTCAAAGAGAATCCGCTCGTGGGCGGCATGCTTGTCGATGAGGTAGGCTTCCTCGCCCTGCTCCACGAGAATATAGGTGCGGTACAGCTCCCCCACCATCCGCCAGGGGATTTCCTCCGGCAGAGGGAGCGCTGCCTGTTCCGGCTCCGCAGGTGTCCGGGGAGGGGTGTCCGGCAGGAAGGAGGGCTCCCGGAAGGGAAGCTCCGGCGCTTTTTCCGGCACAGGGGTACAGGAAGAAACGGGGATTACGGGAACCGGTTCCGGCAGGGGGGCGGGGACAGTCGATTCCGGCGCTTTGGAAAATGACTCGGCGGGCTTGGGAAGCATCACGTTTTCACGGACAATATGGAAATCCTTCCCGGGGAGTCTGGCTGCCGCCGCTGCCGCCGCGGCAGGATCCGGACGGGGCGCGTCCTTCAGGGCGCCGGAGAAAGCCTTATATTCCGCCGGAGTCATGGTCCGGAAAAAATCCTGCCTGGGCTTTCCCGTGTCAGGAGCAGCCTGGGTCTTGGGAGCCGGAGCCTTTTCCCCAAAACGGATCTGGGGGCGGTCCTGGGTGCCGTTCAGAGCGGCAAGACAGCCGTAGTGCAGGCAGTCAAATACATTCTTTTCACTTAAAAATTTGACTTCCGTCTTTGCCGGGTGCACATTTACGTCCACCGCGGAGCTGGGAAGATGCAGATGCAGCACACAGGCGGGGAACTTGCCCACCATGATCTGATTTCGGTAGGCTTCCTCCAAAGCGGCAATGAGCAGCTTGGACCGGACCGGCCGGTCATTGACAAAAAAGGTTTGCAGGCTCCGGCTGGGCCGGGCGTCGGTGGGTTTCGAAATAAAGCCCGTCAGGCGGTAATTCTCCCAGCTGCTGTCCACCGGGATCATTCTGGCGCAGTCCCTGCCGTAGACACAGTACACCGCCGCTTCCAAACCGCCGTTGCCCGGGGTGGAGAGAACCTGCTTTCCGTCCCGTAAAAACTGGATGGCGGCCTCCGGATGGGCCAGGGCCTGCAGCTGCACGGCGGAGGCCACACGGCTGCCCTCCACGGTATCGGATTTCATAAACTTCATCCGGGCGGGGGTGTTGTAGAAAAGGTCCCGGATGATGATGGTAGTACCCTCCGGGCAGCCGGCTTCGGACTCCTCTACGATCTTCCCCGCTTCCAGCCGGAGACTGGTGCCGGAGATGGCATCCTTGGGCTTGGTGAGCAGATCAATCCGGCTGACGGAGGCAATGGCGGCAAGAGCCTCGCCCCGGAAGCCCATGGTGCCGATGGAAGAAAGGTCCTCGGCACTGCGGAGCTTGGAGGTGGCGTGGCGGAGGAATGCGGTTTTGGCGTCCTCGGGACCCATGCCGCAGCCGTTGTCCGTGACCCGGAGAAAGGTCATGCCCCCGTCCCGGATCTCCACGGTGATTTTGTCCGCGCCTGCGTCCACGGCGTTTTCCAGAAGCTCCTTGACCACGCTGGCAGGGCGTTCCACCACCTCGCCGGCGGCAATCAGATTGGCAACATGGGGGGAAAGCTGCTGGATAAGCTGCATGAAATCACCTCATTTCGTAGATGCCCCAGGCGTTGACCAGAGCATGGATCAGGATTGGGGCGGCAATGGTATCGGCCTTGGCGTAGCTCCAGGCAAGACAGAGCCCGGCGGGCAGATATTGCAGAAAGCTCAGCACCAGGGTCAGGGGGGACGCGGAACCGATGTAGCCCAGAATATGAATCAGGGCAAAGCCCGCTGTGGAAACGGCATAGCCGAGCCACAACGCTTTCCTGGCAAAGACCCCAAAGAACAGGCCCCGGTAGAAGCACTCCTCCGCCGGGGGGACCAGCAAAATCGTGCCCAGTACGGTCAGGTACCGGCTGTTCAGGTGCAGGCCGGATATGAAGGCGTCGTTATAGTTCCGGAAGCCCGGGTCCAGCTGGTGAATGCACCAGTTTACGCATTTGCTCAGGGCAAAGTAGGCAACCAGCCCCAGAATCACGGCCTGGCAGAAATAGGCGGGGTGTGCGGCCGCGGCCCCGACGGACCGGGCAAGGAAGGAATGAAAAATCAGCATCACTGCCAAAAAATTCAATAAAAAGAAGGTGAAGTTCAGCTCCGCCTGGCTCAGGGGCCGGGAAAGCAGGGAATTCACCGCGGAGAGCAGGCTGGGCAGCAGAAAAAACTGGAATGCCCACCAGCCCCAGCCCCATACGGCTTCGGTATTTGTAACGCGCGGAGAGGATAGTGTCTTTTTTCCCATATCAGTTCAGCATTTTACACAGTTTGTACAGTTCGTTCATGGCTTCGATGGGGGTCAGGGTTTCCACCTGGATACCGCGCAGGGCATCGCACACCTGGCGGTCGGTGATGTCCAGCATACTGACCTGATCCTCCGGCTCCCGATGCTTAAGCGTGGGGGCGGCGGTGCCTTCCGCTTCCAGCTCTCCCAGGATTTCCCGGGCCCGGGAAATGACGGCGCCGGGCAGGCCCGCCAGCTTGGCAACCTCGATGCCGTAGCTGTCGTCGGTGGCGCCGGGAACGATCTTCCGAAGGAAAATCATCTGATCTCCCCGCTTTTTCACGGCGATATTGTAGTTTTTTACATTGGCCAGCTGGTTTTCCAGGGCGGAGAGCTCGTGGTAGTGGGTGGCAAAGAGGGTTTTCGCTCCCAGACGTTTTGGGTTTGCCGCGTATTCCAGCACCGCCCGGGCAATGGCCATGCCGTCGTAGGTGGAGGTGCCCCG
>CAMEIK010000189.1 GCA_945918315.1 uncultured Clostridia bacterium | reverse complement strand
AAGACAGGCAGGTGCTTTTATGAACATTATCCTCTTATCCGGCGGGTCGGGAAAGCGGCTGTGGCCCCTTTCCAATGACATCCGCTCCAAGCAGTTCATTAAAATCTTCAAGACCCCGGAGGGAGACTATGAGTCCATGGTCCAGCGGGTGTACCGCCAGATCCGGAAGGCGGACCCGGAGGCCTCCGTGACCATTGCCGCCCCCAGGACCCAGGTTTCTGCCATCCATAACCAGCTGGGCCAGAATGTGGGCATCAGTGTGGAGCCCTGCCGGCGGGACACCTTCCCGGCCATCGTTCTGGCGGCGGCCTATCTGCATGACAGACAGGCGGTGAGGGAGGACGAGGCGGTGGTTGTATGCCCGGTGGACCCCTACGTGGAGGACGGGTACTTTGAAGCGCTGAAGGCTTTGGGGCGTCAGGCCCGGCTGGGGGAAGCCAATCTGGTGCTTATGGGCATCGAGCCCACCTACCCCAGCGAAAAATACGGCTATATTCTCCCTGTGGGAAAGGAAGAAGTGAGCTTCGTTTCCGCCTTCAAGGAAAAGCCCGACGCCAAGACCGCGGAAGCGTATATCGCCCGGGGGGCTCTCTGGAACGGCGGCGTCTTTGCCTGCAAGGTGGGGTATCTGCTGGATAAGGCCCGGGAACGGTTCGGCTTCGCGGACTACCGGGGGCTGTATGATCACTATGATTCCCTGCAGAAAATTTCCTTTGACTACGCGGTGGTGGAAAAGGAGCCCAAAATTCAGGTCCGACGGTTTTACGGCTCCTGGAAAGACATTGGCACCTGGAACACCCTGTCCGAGGCTATGGAGGAAAACACCGTGGGCAGCGCCATCCTGAATGACACCTGTGAAAATGTCCATGTGCTCAACGAGCTCAGCGTGCCCGTGGTGTGCATGGGCCTGAAGGATGTGGTGGTTTCCGCCTCTCCGGAGGGAATTCTGGTGTCGGACAAGGGTCAGTCCAGCTACATCAAGCCCATTGTGGACCGGATCGACCAGCAGATCATGTTCGCCGAGAAAAGCTGGGGCAGCTACCGGGTGCTGGATATCGAAGAGGAGAGCCTGACCATCAAGGTGACCCTGAATCCCGGCAGCCGGATGAACTACCACAGCCACAGCCGCCGGGACGAGGTGTGGACGGTGGTGTCCGGGGAGGGCAGCGCCATTTTAGACGGCGTCCGCCGGGAGGTCAAGCCGGGGGATGTGCTGACCATGAAGGCCGGCTGCCGCCATACGGTCATGGCCGTCACGGAGCTTCGGATCATCGAGGTCCAGCTGGGCAAGGAGATTAGTGTCAGCGACAAGCAGAAATATCCCATGCCGGAAGGAACATAAGCCTCCCGGCCCGGAAATAAGGCTCCCGTTCTGTCTGAAAGCAATTTCGGCCCGTGACAGAAAGGGAGCCTTTTTGCGTAAAAAAGGGCAGCGGCGGCGGAGGGGACAAGCGTCCCGGGTGCCCACTGCCGGGATTTTGCAAAGTGCTTGCATTTTTTGTAAAATGGGTGTAATATGTGTGTATATTTTTGGAAAAGGAGTCCATTACGATGCCTCTTGTAACACTGAAATCCGTCATCGATGAATCCCGGGGAAAGGGCTACGCCATCGGCTCTTTCAACTTTAACGGGATCGAGGATGCCCGCGGCATTATTGAAGCTGCCGAGGAGAAGAATTCTCCCGTGATTCTGATGGCCAGTATGTCCGCCGTCAAGTACTTCGGCGGTGTGAAGCCCTGCGCCGCCTTTATCAGGGCCCTGGCGGAGGACAGCCCCGCCCCCGTGGTGCTCCATGTGGACCACTGCGACGACATCGGAATGCTGAAGGACTGCGTGGACTACGGCTTCACCTCCGTGATGATCGACGGCTCCGCTCTGAGCTTTGAGGAGAATGTGGCCATCACCGCCAGAACCGTGGAGTATGCCAAAAAGTTCGGCGTTTCCGTGGAGGGCGAGCTGGGCCGTCTGGGCGGCCGGGAGGAAAATGTGGATGTTTCCGACCGGAACGCCAATATGACCGACCCGAACGCGGTGGAGGAATTCGTGGCCCGTACCGGCGTGGACGCCCTGGCTATCGCCATCGGCAATGCCCACGGCTTCTACAAGGGCACCCCCAAGCTGGACTTTGAACGGCTGATTGCCATTCGGAAGCTGGTGGACTGCGGCCTGGTGCTCCACGGCGGCACCGGCATTCCCGACCCGGACTTCATCCGGGCGGTGCAGTGCGGCATGAACAAAATCAATGTGGGCACCGAGCTGAAGTACGCCTGCAGCCAGACCGCCCGGGCCTGCATGGCGGCCAAGCCCAATGAAATTGACATCCGCAAGCTGGTGGGCGACAACCGGAAGGCCTGCCGGGAAATCGTTCTGCACAAGATCGACCTGTTCGGCTCCGCCGGCATGGCTCACAACGAAATCTGATGGCGGGGCTGAATCTGATCCTGCTGGCAGGGCTGCCTGCTTCGGGAAAATCCCACTTTTCCCGGTACATCGGCCAGCGGCTGGGCTTTCCCGTCATTGCCAAGGATGCCATCAAGGAGACCCTCTTTGACGATGTGGGCTTTCGCAGCCGGGAGGAAAAGGTGAAGCTGGGCGTTGCCGCCATGGATCTTATGTATGACCAGGCGGACACCCTGCTGGGCCTGGGCATTTCCGTGATCCTGGACAACAATTTTGAGCGTGTATCGTTGCCCGGTGTCCAAAGGCTCATGGAAAAGCATCACCCCAATACGGTAACGGTGCGCTTTGAGGGAGATCCCAAGGCTGTGTATCAGCGGTTTGTGAAGCGGGACGCCGACCCCAGCCGCCACCGGGGCCATGTGGTGAACACCTGTTACCCGGAGGTGGGGGAGCCGGAGCCCTATGTGCCCATGGGCGCGGAGGCCTTTGAAAGGAAGTTCCGCAGCCGGGGCATCATGGATTTTTACCCCGGCGGAAAGCTCATCACCGTGGATGTCACCAGCTTTGAAAACTACTCCGAGCAGGCGCTGTATGAAAGACTTCGCGGAGAACTGATATAAAAAGAGGTCTGATTTTTCATTGATACGTATCCGGTTCACGCAGCAGTGCGATAAATTGGAATTTGCCCGCAGGGCGGGCGGCCAAGTCGTGCGCAAGATATGTGAAGTCGTTTCTGCCCTGCGCCGCTCGGTATCGTTTTTTCGTGCACAAATTGGAATTTGTCGGAGAACTCGGTATCGATTCTCTTCGTAGGGGACGGGT
>CAMEIK010000188.1 GCA_945918315.1 uncultured Clostridia bacterium | reverse complement strand
GAAAGCCGCTGCGGCGCTGAACCATAGCATCCAGGATGCGTTTTTCTTTGTTACGGTTTCAGCCCAGCTTCCGCACAGGGAAAGGCTCCAGCACGCAAATACATAATAGCCCAGGGTCATCCCCGCTGCCGCAAGGCTTTCAAACCTTTCCGCCGCTCCCAGAAGGCGTACACTTTTGCTCAATTCATAGAATGCCGAAGTCTGCTTTGCCGCATAGGGCCCTGACAGCACCCCGCTCACGATGACCGCAGCCGCCACAGACAATCCCAACAAAGCACATTTCGCCCCCACTCCCTTTCCACCCAAACAAGCGCCCGCCGCGGGCAGCAGAAGCACTGTTATGAGGTCCGTATTATTCATCTGCCAGGATGGTCTGAGATGCTCCGCCCTCATATCCCACATTCCGGACAAAAGCACCGCCCCAAGCAATGCAGCTACAAAAAATCGAAGGAGATTTCCTGCCCGCATACTCCGCTCTTTCCCACCGGATGCCGTCCAGGCCGCAAGCAAAAGCAGTGTTCCCGGGATAACGGGTGAGTCCGTCGGCCAGCAGTCCACCGACCATCCCAGCACCGTGCTCAGAATCACGGTCATCCAAATCCACTGGATCCCACACAGCCATTTTACTTCCGGCACTCCCAGCGCTTCCACGCCCATGCAGACACCCAGGCACAGTATTCCCAGCGTGAAAACGGTCAGCCAGGAGCTGCCGGAGGCCGCCTGGATTACCGGCACCGCAAGTGCCGTGAGAAGCCAGTCTCTTTTATTCTTCTCCCCACCGTCCGTCAACCAGCTCACATCTCCCCTCTTTCATAACCAGAACCGGGAGTTTACCCTCTCCGGAAGAAAAATCCCGCAGTGTCAATCCAGGGTTATGCGCCCGGAGATAGGCAGCCGTGGTTTCATTCGGCTCCCCCTCCGCAAGGCATACTTCCACTCCGGAGCGCAGGAGTTTGCTAAGCCCCGGCAGGTCCTTTATTGCGTCTCCGGAAACCAATACATAATCCGATGTTTCCAGAAACAGCTCTCCCGGCGCGCTCCGGCGCAGGTCCTCCAGGGCGGAGAGAACATCCTCCCCCTCTCCACGGTCGCCTGTATCCGTTTCCAACCTGACAATCGTCTTCTCCCGGGACAGGTACACCCATTGGGCCGGACGGAGCTTACCAATGTCCGTACCCGAAAAAGGAGAAAGGACCAGAATCAGCGCCGTCAGTCCGACTAACATCCACCATCGCTTCATTTCTGATTCCTCCTGTCCAGAGGATGCAGGCGCAGGGGCCGGAACTTCCGCAAAACCAGACGGTATCGGAGGATGGTACTGTCCCCGGGTTCATGAAAGGGCGCCAGATACGGCACACCCAGGCAGCAAAGCCCGGAAAGGTGCACCGTCAGCGCAATCAGCCCAACCGTCACCCCGAACAGCCCGGCAGCCGCCCCCAGCACGGCAATCCCAAACCGCCACACCCGGATGGCTTCCGCCAAATCCCGGTTGGGGAGCACAAATCCGCACACCCCCGCAATACTCACAACAATCAACGCCGCCGGTGAAATGAGCCCAGCCTCCACCGCCGCGGTTCCCACCACAATACCGCCTATGATCGATACAGACTGGCCTACCGCCTGGGGCAGATGGATGCCGGATTCCTGAAGCAGTTCAAAGGCAGCCAGCAGCCCCAGCACTTCCAGCACCGTGGAAAAGGGGACATTCTCCTTGCTTTCAATGATCGCCCGAAGCAGCGGCAGCGGAATCATCTCCTGATGAAATACCGCCATGGAGATATAGAAGCCCGGCAGAAGCAGGCTCAGCAGCAGGGCGGCATACCGCAGAATCCGGATGCAGGAGGCGGAAATATAGTCCCTGCCCCGATCCTCCGGGCTGTCCATGAGATACCCCAGCTCCGCCGGAGCCAGATACCCCAGGGGCAAGCCGTCCACCAGCAGTCCCACCCGGCCTTCCAGCAGGCCGCCGCAGAAGGTATCCGCCCGCTCGGTATAGCGCATCAGAGGAAAGGCGGTTGTCCGGGAGCCGGTGACATACTCCTCCACAGCGGAGGGAGACAGAAAGCCGTCAATATCAATTTCGTCCAGCCGTTTCTTCATCCGCTCCACCAAAGACGGGTCTGTAATCCCCTTGATCCAGGCCACCGTCACATTGGTCAGGCTCCGCCGGCCCACCTTGGTTTCCTCCAACCGCAGGTCGGGAGTCCGGAGGTGGCGCCGGATGAGGCTGGTGTTGGTGCGCACCGTTTCCGTAAAGGCATCCTTGGGGCCTTTGACGGTGTTTTCCACCTCCGGTGCGGACAAGCCCCGCTTTTCCCCGGTTTTGACCTCAAAGGCAATGGCCCCCGCGCCGGGAAACAGTACAACGCAGAAACCATTGACCAGCTTCAGGGCTACCGTGTCCAGATCCTCACAGGGGTCTGCCACACTATTATAGATACTCCCCTCCAGCGCCATCCGGTACAGGTCCTCCATGGAGTCACCGGACAGATTGTCGGAGATGGGCCGGATAACATATTCCGATGTGTCCGATCCGGAGGTCAGACCGTCGATGGCATAGGCATAGAGGGTATGCCCCGCGCAGTGCAGCCTCCGGACAATAAAATCCCCCGCGTTTTCAAATATGGCCCGGATATTTGTATCCGTCACCGCTCCGGGATACATTTTTTCCATGACGGACCTCCCGCAAAAATAACTCATGTAGATTATTCCCGGAAAGAACCGGAATATGACAGCGGGATTGCATTTCCCGGCAAGAAATGATATAGTAGCGAAAGAACGGAGGAATGCATATGAGCAGTGTGGGCAAGATTCAGAAAAGAACGGACAACCGTTTTCTGAACCTTTACGAATTGGAAGCCATCCACCGGGACGGCAGAGCGACCCCTTATTACATGGCTTCCCGGAACCCGGATCCGGCAGCCCTGAAAGCCGTGACCCGCCGCAACAATCCCGACGGCGTGATCCTGTTCGGCGTTTACGGTGAGAAAAAGGACCGGGTGGTACTGATCCGGCAATACCGTTATCCTATTGCCGGCTACATCTATGAGTTCCCTGCCGGGCTTGTGGAGCCGGGAGAGGACCTGCTCCAATCCGGCATCCGGGAAATGTATGAGGAGACCGGACTTACCTTCACGCCAAAAGACGCCGGCTGCCGGTCCAAGCCCTTTTTCATGAGCGTAGGCATGACCGACGAAAGCTGCGGAACCGTGTTCGGCTATTGCAGCGG
>CAMEIK010000187.1 GCA_945918315.1 uncultured Clostridia bacterium | reverse complement strand
GGATCCGGGCCAGCTGTTTTTCCACATAGCCGGGAATGGCCTGCTTCAGCTGGGCCCAGCTTGTGACCTGGGCGGGGCAGACCGTTTCCGGGAGAAACTCCCAGCTGGGAGTAAAGGCAAAGCTCCGGCGGATATAGGCCCGGATGCTCTCGTCCTGCCGGGGATCGGTCCGCAGTTTGTCCTTCAGCATTTCCGGAATCAGGAGCCCGCCGCCGCAGAGGGCGTTGCAGCAGGTATTTGCCTGGGTGTGCAGGCCGAAAAGCCGGGGATCCGGGAGAATCGCGTGTTTCCCGGGCTGAATATACAGCAGGGGAAGCCCGTCTTCCAGCCGGTAGAGGTCCCCGACACCGGAAGCGCACAGCCGCATCCCGTGGAAGCTGCACCAGCATTTAATGACGGCTCCGTCCTTTACGGCCACCCAGGCATGCTCCAGGTCGTAAAGATGCTGGATGTCGTAATCAAAATAGATGGCGTATTCAATGATGTAATCGGCCCCTTCGGCGCCGGGGTCCAGCTTCAGATCCCGGAAGCTCTCCGAGTATACCGGCTCCGCGGTCACGGTGCAGCCAATTTGCACGATGGGGAAGGGCTCCCTTCTGTCCTTGCGGAAATGGGGAAGAAACCGAAGGGCGAGTTCGTGTTCGGACGGGGAAAGCATACAGAAACCTCCTTTTGGGGGATGCTGCTATTGTAGAAAAAAAGAAAATGTTTTTCCATGGAAAAATGTTCCGGGCATATTGAAAAAACGGATGGGAAATCCGGGGGGTTCCATACCAAAACGGATTTTTTCAGGAAAAAATGGCGGAATTCAGGGGGAAATATGGGTTTTTGTTCCGACATTCCGGGCCGGAAATGCGAAAGAGACAAATATGTGTTTTTCGTCTTCCGCAATCATAAATCGGAAAGGGAGATTTGTTTGCATGGGTTGCACAAAGCGGGCTTGCCCGCTTTGTGCAAAATTACGGAAGAAAGGCCATTTTTGTGAAAATATACAAAATATTTCCTGTGGATTTTTTCTTCTTCCATCATTTTTTACATTTTCTTGTGTCGAAATGACATTGATTTTTACTTTTCAATCCATTAAAATGAAGGCACAGAGCATCCGGAGGCGGTTTTTATATGGAGAAAAAGACCGAAGCGGGATGGAAAAAACATTTTAGGAGGATTCATATGAAAAAGCATCTCTGTCTGCTGCTGGCGGCGATTATGCTGCTGAGTATTTTTGCCGGCTGCGGAAAGACCCCCGAAACCGGCAGCACCACTGCTACCGAAAACGTCGCGGCAACCAAGCCCGAAGCCACCGAGCCCGATCTGACCGGTGACGAGACCGGCAAGCAGGCTCCCATGCTGCAGGAAAAGGTGGACGCGGGCACCCTGCCCCATCTGGCAGACCGGATCCCCGTGGCTTCCGACGTCTATGTGGAGGTTGACAACGCGCCTGCCGAAACCCCCTCCTACGGCGGAACCATGCGGACCGACAACGGCGGCAAGTGGTACTTTGGCCCCGTCACCGAGGAGCCCCTCTTCCGTCTGCTGGATGACGGCACCGTTGCCCCCAACGTGGCCAAGGGCTATGAAGTCAGCGATGACGGCCTGGTGTACACCATCCACCTGCGGGAAGGCATGAAGTGGTCCGACGGCGAGCCCTTCACCGCCACTGACTGCGTGTACTACTACAACTACATTCTGGTTACCGACGTGGACAACGAGACCGGCAAGGTCACCAAGTCCGCTACTACCAAGTACTACAACTGGTACATGACCAAGGACCCTGCCGACGGTCTCATGAAGCCCGCCCAGGTCCGCTATGTGGATGACACCACCTTTACCATTACCCTGTACAGCCCCAAGGCTACCCTGCTGCAGGCCATCTGCATCGACAACAAGTGGATGTTCATGCCCAAGCACTGGTACAAGGATCTTCAGGCTTACGATGAGACCGTGCCCCACTGGTCCGGCGAGACCGACCTGAAGCTCGTCGGCGGCGACGGCCTGACCACCATTACCGAGGAGCAGGCCCTTGCCAACGCCAAGACCCGGAATTCTCTGTACACCTTTGAAGACTACAACATGCTCTGCAAGGAGCTGTGCTACTACTACTGGCAGTACGCCGGCCGTCCCACCGTCCGTCCCTGGGTGCTGACCTCCGCCATGACCGAGAGCACCCTGGTCTTTGAGCGTAACCCCTATTTCTGGAAGGTGGACGCCGAGGGCCGTCAGCTGCCCTACATGGACGCTATCGAGTTTGTTACCCTGGACGAAAGCCTGAAGGCACAGGAAATCATGGCTGGTAATATCGATGTGGCCAGATTCGGCAACGATGAGTTCCCCCTGTACAAGGCCAGCGAGGCCTCCGGCTGTTACAGCATCAAGCGGATGCTCGGCACCAGCTGGAGCATCATGGAGCTGCAGCCCAACCAGACCTACAAGGATGCGCAGTACGCGGCGCTGTTCTCCGAAATTGACTTCCGTCACGCCCTGTCCATCGCCATTGACCGGGATGAAATGAACAACATCCTCTTCAATGGTATGGCGGTTCCCACCCAGACCGCGCCTCCCCAGGGCAACCCTGCCTACATCGAAGGCGAAACCGAGAAGTGGACCGAGCTGGATGTGGACGGCGCCAACGCCCTGCTGGATGGCATCGATATGATCTCCAAGGAACTGAACGCTGACGGCTACCGGACCTTTGTGGACGGCGCCAACAAGGGCAAGCCCATTGTCCTGCAGATTGAGACCGACAGCACCGATGTCCAGGCAAAGGCCGTGGCTCTGCTGAGTACCTACTTCAAGAAGATTGGCCTGCAGGTCGTGGAAGTGCCCAATACCGACAACAACGCCCGTAACGAGAAGCTGTATGTGGGCGATGAGGCTATGATCTCCCTGTATAAAACCGCAGTCTTCAACGTTATGCTCCGCCCCGATGCCGTCGCTGTCAACCGGAACAACCTGGCCTGGTCCGGCAAGTACGGTCTGGAGCATCAGGATTGCTGGACGCCTGAGGCCGGATCTGCCATGGAGGAGATGGTGAATGCCACCAAGGAGCTGCAGGCTGCCACCACCATTGAGGATCTGCAGGCTGCTTCCGCGAAGATCATCAAGAACTTCACCGACAACAGATGGACCATTGGCATTCTGAATGATGCCGGCAGCTTCTTTGCCGCCAACAACCGGATCCACAACTTCAATGATGGCTATATGGACTGCGACGAGCTTCGCTTCCTGGGCTACGG
>CAMEIK010000186.1 GCA_945918315.1 uncultured Clostridia bacterium | reverse complement strand
CGGTATGCTTTACGCCTCGGGGGTGTCCAGCTCCCGGAGGGCATCCACCAGGGCGGTTTTGGAGACGGTTTTTTCGTCCTTGTACTTGATGACCCGGGCGGGGCATCCGGCGACCACGGCGTTTGCGGGCACATCGCTTACCACCACCGCGCCGGCAGCGACTACGGCATTTTCCCCGATATGACAGCCCTCAATGACCACGGCGTTGGCACCCACAAGCACGTTATCCTCCACAATCACCGGTGTGGCGGAGGCGGGCTCCACCACACCTGCCAGCACCGCGCCGGCGCCGATGTGGCAGTGCTTTCCCACGGTGGCCCGGCCGCCCAGGACGGCGCCCATGTCGATCATGGTGCCCTCGCCCACCACGGCGCCGATGTTCAGCACCGCGCCCATCATAATGACCGCGTTTTTACCGATGGTGACCTGCTCCCGGATATAGGCGCCCGGCTCGATGCGGGCGGGGATGTCCTTCAGGTCCAGCATGGGAATGGCAGAGTTGCGGCAGCCATTCTCAATTTCCACGTGGCGGAAGCGGTTGCTTTTCAGCACCGGGCCCACATCCGCCCAGTCGCCGAAGACAATTTTGCACCCCTCACCGGCGGGGAAAATATGGCAGTTCGGGAAGTCCACCGGGGCATCCTCCCAGACGTATACCTTCACCGGGGTCTTTTTCGGCGACGTGCGGATATATTCAATAATTTCCTGTGCGTTCATACGGTCTGCTCCTTTTGCATTTTTCGTACCCCATGGTATCATCTTTTCGGCGAAATGGCAAGGAGAAATTGACAGCGGGGATGAAATGGCGTATACTATTACCATTCCTATGAATTTTCGAGGTGAGGCAAATGCAGATTGTGGATGACCGCCGGGCCCTGCACCAGATCCCGGAGCTGGACCGTCAGCTTCCTAAGACCATGGACTACCTGCGCGGTGCCCTCTCCGGGCTGAAATGCCGGATCTTTTCTCCCATGGCATCGTCTCTTTGCGCCTGGTTTGACTTCGGACAGAAGGAGGCCATTGCTTTCCGGGCCGACGCGGACGCCCTGCCCATTACCGAGCACACCAAGGCTCCCTATGCCTCCCGGAACCCCGGCTGTATGCATGCCTGCGGCCACGACGGGCACATGGCCATTCTTCTGGAGCTGGCCCGTCGTCTGGATAAAAAAGAGGAGCTTTCTCACAATGTGCTGCTGGTGTTCCAGTGCGCGGAGGAAACCACCGGGGGTGCCCGGGATCTGTGCGCCACCGGAATCTTTAAGCAGTACCATGTGGAGGCCATTTTCGGCATGCATCTGTGGCCGGGCCTGCCCGGGGGCATGGTTGCCAGCCGGTTAAACGAAATGATGTCCCGGTCCTGTGAGGTGAAGGTGGATATTTACGGCAAGTCCGCCCATATTGCCCGGGCGGAGGAGGGCTGCGACGCCCTGGCCGCCGGAGTGGAGTTTTACCGCCGGGTTATGGCCATGGAGGGAGCGCTGCCCAAAAAGGTGTTCCGGCTTCTGAAATTCGGCAAGTTTACCAGCGGTACGGTGTGCAACGCCCTGTCCGACCATACCCACATGGAGGGCAGCCTCCGGGCATTCCAGGATGAGGTGTTCTACTCCCTCCGGGCGGGAATCGTCTCCATCGGCAAGGAAGTGGAGCGCTCTACCGGCTGCACGGTCAGCGTATATATGAATGACGGGTATCCCGCCGTCATGAATCCGCCGGACCTGCACCGGCGGGTGCGGAAGGCGGTGGGCTTCTTTGAGCTGGATAAGCCCAGCATGATTACCGAGGACTTTTCCTGGTATCAGAAAACCCTGCCCGGAATGTTCTTCTTCCTGGGAGCGGGGGACGCGCCGGCGCTCCACAGCGACTGCTTTGACTTTGACGAGGACATCCTGCTGAAAGGCGCGGATTTCTTTGAGGCCCTGGCGGAGGATTTCCGATGATTCCGTTGAACCAAAACCTTGCGCCCCTGCGGCGCAGCGGCATCCGGGTGTTTACGAATCTGGCCCGGCAGACACCGGACTGTGTCCTGCTAACCATCGGGGAGCCGGATTTTGCCACGGCGGAGGCTGTGAAGGCGGCGGCCTGGGAGGCGCTCACCCGGGATGAAACCCACTACGCCCCCAATCAGGGGACCCGGGAGCTGCGCCGGGCCATTGCGGATTTTGAAACAAAACGGGGCCTTCCTACGGAGGAAAGCCAGGTGCTTGTCACCGTGGGGGCTACCGGGGCGCTGTATACCGCGCTTACGGGAATCCTCAACCCCGGGGAGGAGGTTATTATCCTCACCCCAGCCTTCGGCCTCTACGAGACCATTGTGACCGCGGCGGGGGGGAAGCCCGTGATGCTGGATATTTCCGGAACCGGCTTCCAGCTGACGCCGGAGCTGCTGAAGGGGGCGGTGACGGAAAAAACCAAGGCCATCATCCTCAATTCCCCCTGCAATCCCACCGGCACGGTGCTGGATGAAAGGAGCCTCACCGCCGTAAAAGCGGCGGTGCTGGGAAAGCCCATCTTTGTGCTCTGCGACAATGTGTATGGGGCCCTTTCCTACGGCCCCTGCCCGGACCTGAGCCTGGATCCGGCGCTGGAGGAGCAGACAATTCTCTGCCAGAGCTTTTCCAAGCCATATGCCATGACCGGCTGGCGGGTTGGGTATCTGAGGTGTCCGGACTATGTGATGGACCGGCTGCTGCTGCTCAGCGCGGCGGAAATTGCGGCGGTGCCCACCTTTATCCAGCACGCGGCGGTGAAGGCCCTGGAGCAGGATGTGACCCCCATGCGGGAAACCTACCGGCATCGGAGGGATTATGTTACCGGGCGGCTGCGGGGGATGGGTCTTTCCTTCCCGGAGCCGGAGGGGGCGTTTTATGTGTTCCCCGACATCCGGCGCTTTGGGTTATCCTCCTGGGACTTCTGCACGAAGCTTATTCAGGAGGGAAAGGTGGCGGCAATCCCCGGCAGCTGCTTCGGCTGCGAGGGACATATCCGGATATCCTACTGTTACAGCGATGAAGAGCTGAAAACCGGCCTGGACCGGCTGGAAGCCTTTATCGGGTCACTCCAATAAATGCGTGTTGGGTTCCACACAGGAAGATAAATTGGAATTTGCCCGCAGGGCGGGCGGCCAAGTCGTGCGCAAGATATGTGAAGTCGTTTCTGCCCTGCGCCGCTCGGTATCGTTCTTCGGTGCACCAAATTGGAATTTAGCGGCTTCGCCGAATTGACAATTGACAATTGACAGTTGACA
>CAMEIK010000185.1 GCA_945918315.1 uncultured Clostridia bacterium | reverse complement strand
GCCACAACGGCGCGGGAAAAACCACAACCCTGAAATCCGTGGTGGGGATTCTGCAGTTTGACCAGGGGGAGATTCTGATTGACGGGAAGTCCATCCGCTCCGACCCGCTGGCCTGCAAACGGGAGATTGCCTACATTCCCGATAACCCCGATCTGTATGACTACATGACCGGCATCCAGTATCTGAACTTCATCGCGGATGTGTTCGGCGTCAGCGCTCAGGACCGGCAGGCACGGATCCGCAAATACGCCGACCTGTTTGAACTGACGGCAGACCTTGCCCAGCCCATCGCCGCCTACTCCCACGGCATGAAGCAGAAGCTGGCGATTATCGCGGCCTGGCTGCACCAGCCGAAGCTTATCCTCATGGACGAACCCTTTGTGGGACTTGACCCCAAGGCTTCCCATCTGCTCAAGGAAATGATGCGGCAGGTCTGCGACGCCGGCGGCGCCATCTTCTTCTCCACCCATGTGCTGGAGGTGGCGGAGAAGCTGTGCGACAAGGTCGCCATCATCAAGGGCGGAAAGCTGATCCGCTCCGGAACCATGGAAGAGGTCAAGGGTGACGATTCTCTGGAGGAGGTATTCCTGGAACTGGAGGGAGAATCATGCTGAAGCTGCTTCTGAAAAAACAGCTGGCGGAAATATTCCGGAATTACTTCTATGACGCCAAGAAGAACCGCGCCCGTTCCAAAGGGGGAATCCTTGGCTATATTCTCCTGTTTATCATGATGATGGGGATACTGGGCGGAATGTTCACCATGCTCTCCGTTGCTCTGTGCGGTCCCTTATCCGCCGTCGGCATGGATTGGCTGTATTTCGCGCTGACGGGCCTGCTGGCGATTCTGTTTGGAACCTTCGGCAGTGTGTTTAACACCTTTTCCTGCCTGTTTCTGTCCAGGGACAACGACCTGATGCTGTCCCTGCCCATTCCGGTAAACGCGCTGATGGCCTCCCGCCTGCTGACCGTATATCTCATTGGCGTGATGTATTCCTTCGTGGTGATTCTCCCCGCCGTTATTGTATACTGGATCGTGGTATCTATGTCGGCAGCCATTGTTTTTGGCTGTCTGCTGCTGATGCTTCTGATTTCTGTTTTCGTTCTGACGCTGTCCTGCGCCCTGGGCTGGGTGGTGGCGAAAATCAGCCTGAAGCTGAAGAACAAAAGCCTGATCACCGTGATCGCTTCCCTGGCTTTCTTCGGCGGATATTATTTCTTCTATTTTAAGGCCCAGAGGCTGATTCAGGAGCTTCTTGCCAATGCCGCCGAATACGGCGCGAAAATCCGGGGGGCGGCCTATCCCCTTTACCTGTTCGGCAAGGTGGGGATCGGTGACGGCGGGGCAATGCTGATTGTCTCCGGGGTGATGTTTGCCCTGCTTGCCCTTGTCTGGGTGCTGATCTCCCGCAGCTTCCTGAAAATCGCCACTTCCTCCGGCAAAACCGAAAGACGGGTTTATAAAGAGAAGGCAGTGAAGCCAAGGAGCGTCTCCCGGGCGCTTCTTGGGCGGGAATTCAGCCGGTTCCTGTCCAGCCCGGTATACATGCTCAACTGCGGCTTGGGAATTGTCATGCTGCCCATCGCCGGCGCGGCGCTTGCGTGGAAGGGCGGCGCCATCCTGTCCATTCTGAACGAGGTGTTTGGCGCCTGGGAAGGCAGCACGATGCTGATCCTCTGCGCCCTTATCTGTGTGCTCGCGTCCATGAACGACATGGCGACCCCCTCCGTTTCTCTGGAGGGGAAAACCCTCTGGCTGGCGCGGTCCCTGCCGGTTACACCCTGGCAGGTATTGCGGGCAAAGCTGGAAATGCAGCTTCTCTTGACCGGTATTCCGGTACTGATCTGCTTCCTGTGTCTGCTGTTTATCTATCCCTACTCTCTGCCGCAAATGCTGACAACGGTATTCCTGCTCCTTTCCTATGTGCTGTTTTCCGGGCTGTTTGACCTGTTTTTGGGACTGTTGACACCCAATCTGACCTGGACCAACGAAATGATGCCCATCAAGCAGAGCATCAGCGTGGTACTTGCCATGGTAAGCGGCTTTGGCTACACGATTCTTCTTTGCGCAGGCTTTATGCTGCTGGACGGATGGAAGCTGGGGATTACGGGATATCTGGCGCTTTTCGGCGGTGTCACCCTGGCGCTGAGCGCCCTGCTCTGGTTCTGGCTCAGAAAGAGGGGCTGCAGCCGCTTTGCTTCCCTGTAACCGCTGGAGTCAATCCCGGATTGGCGGAGGACCGGCATGATGAAAAAATGTCGTTTGCTTCTGGCTTTGCTGCTGGTGCTTGGGGGGATTTCCCTGTGCCTCTGGGGCTGCAGCCGGGAGGGCTTTACGGGCAGCCGTGTGAAAAACCCGGACGCCTATCTTCTGGACATTGAGAAGATGAACGGGACCGATCTGCACACACTGGAGCTGCGGCAGGGAGATGTCCTGCACATCCAATTCGAAACAGAAAAAGGCGCTCTGTATATGGAAATCAGAGCCCCGGACGGGTCGGCCGTTTACCGTGGGAACGGGAAAGAAGCCACGGATTTCACGGTGAATATCCGGGAAAGCGGTGTGTACACCATTGTTGTGGAAGCCCGCCGCGCAAAAGGAACCATTCATGTGCAACTGAAGGAGGAAACAATATGAAAACCCTGCAAACCATTCAGAAGACCATCCGGGTCTTTCAGATTCTCACGAAGATCGCCTTTGTTTTCAGTATCGTGGGCGCGTCCTTCTGCGCCCTGGGCGCGCTGTGCGCCATGGCCTGGTCAGGCGGCGGTCAGGTACTCAGCCTGTTCGGTCAGCCGATTCCGGCCTTTGCGGAGGGGGCGGAGCTGCATAGGGTCTACTCCGTGCTGCTTTCCGATATGGTCTATCTGATTACCGATGCCGTTCTGCTGGGCTTCGCCGGTCAGTATTTCAAGGCCGAACAGGCGGAGGGCACGCCCTTTACCCGCAGCGGCGCGGACCGGGTCAGAAGGTTTGGCATTCACTGCATCTGGATGCCCATTGTGGCGGTGGTGATCGCCTCCGTTATTGGGGTCTGTCTGGGTGTGGAACGGGACGGTGATGTGAGCAATCTGCCCAGCCTGGTTACCGGCATCGTTCTGATTCTGGCTTCTCTGATTTTCCGCTACGGCGCGGAGCTGGAGGAGCAGAACCGCGCGCTGATTTCTGACGGACAATAACAGATTGCCCCGGAAATGGCGGGAGGAAGCGGTATGATACGGAAAATCAAAGAGGGCATGGTTTCGGATAAGGTAACGGAAAGAATCCTG
>CAMEIK010000184.1 GCA_945918315.1 uncultured Clostridia bacterium | reverse complement strand
TTGATTGAAAAAGAATGGGAGTGAGAAAAATGGCAAAACGAATTGCTGTCCTTTCCGACACCCACGGGCTGCTCCGCCCTGAGGTGGTAGAAGTCGTTGCCGGTTGCGACGCTATCATCCACGGCGGCGACATCAACAAGCCGGAGATCATCGACCGGCTGAAGGAAATTGCCCCGGTTTATGTGGTCCGGGGCAACAATGACAAGGCGTGGGCAGAGCGCATCCCTGCCACGTTGACCTTCCAGATTGAGGACTGCCGGTTCTTTCTGGTGCACAACAAAAAGGAAGTCCCCAAAGACCTGACCGGTATCGACGCGGTGATCTTCGGGCACTCCCACAAGTATTTTGAGGAGAATATTGACGGGCGGTTCTGGCTGAACCCCGGCAGCTGCGGCAAGCGCCGGTTCGTTCAGGAGATCACGCTGGCGATTTTGACTGTGGAGGGCAGCACCTTGTCTGCCGAGAAAATCCGCATTCAGCCCTGACGAGCACCAACAACGAGCTTGCCACGCTATAAAAACATTGTGCCATTCATAACGAATAGCACAATGTTTTTCTTTTCAAATAAAATAGCAGCAAATCAGCGCAGCGCCAATGAACAGAAGCACCAGTCCCATCGGCAGCGGAAACGGATGCCCGACAAATCGCATTTGCTCAGGATTTCCCGGGTTGTAATAAATTTCTATTTCTGAACCAACGGGATATTTCGTTTCCCGACGGGTCCGAAAAACAGCCTTTTCGGTATAGTGTTTGCTATCCACCACATACTCCACAACCGGACGATAATGGGTATGCTTAACGCTGCGGAACTGGGTATAGGCAACACCGCACAATTCGGCAAGACCCGCCATCCGGCCGCAGACGCAATTGCGCGGTGTTGCCATAGAGATTATTTAACAGCCCCTTTTCGTCCTATTACAGGGCGTGGCCAACCAGGAACCACAGCAGCAGCAGCGCCATCACCAGGGGCAGGTAGGCGGGCAGAGCGGAGAAGGAAATGAGAATCACACTGTACCCAAAGTGCTCCAGAAGCCCGAATACCGCGCACAGCAGCGCTGTGGTCAGCACGGCCTTGGAAAGCTGCTGGCCCACCTTGTTGGAAAAGAAGAAGGTGTAGATGGCGCCGATGATGGGATTCACGGCGATCAGGAAGGCACCGAGAACAACGTTGGCAAGGCTCACCAGCAGCATGGCAACCAGCACGCCCAGCAGAATCATGGGCGCGTAGGTGGTCAGCACGTTGGGGATGTATTTTCCGATGGCCCAATTCAGAAGGAAATGGAGAATGAAGCAGGCGGCGACGGAGAAAAGCCGGAGGCAGTACCAGCCGGGAATGGTTTCTCCCTTGGGAATCATGGCGTCCAGAAGGTTGACCAGGAACGCCAGAATCACCATGGAGAGAATCCGGTCGCACAGCACCGGAAAAGAGGCCCCCTGGAACGGAAGCAGGATCATGTAGCTGTCCCGGAAGGTGACGAAGGGCATGGGGGACAGGAACATCTCCAGATTCCAGGGCTTGAAGGTGTAGATGACCACCGTCAGCACATACACAAACAGAATGCCGATGGCGGCGCAGACGGAACGGTTCAGATTGGATTCCTTGCCGAAAGCGAAGCGGCCCACAATACCAAGGCCGATGGATGCCACGGCGAGAATGCCGATGAGCTTCAGAACGGACAGAACGTCAATATCCGCGGGGATCAGAGCCCCGGCGTAGGTCAGCAGGGCGTCCAGCTGATCCGGAAGCCGTTCCGCCACAAGATTCAGAATATCACGCAGTTCCATGAAAAAATCCTTTCCGCGGATTTGCCGCAGGGGGAGAATACAGCAGCAGGGGCGACCGAAAGGCCGCCCCTGTGTGTATGCGGAAATAGAAGCTAAGAATGGAGAGCTGAAATTACTTAATCTCAGCTTCAGCGCCGGCTTCCTTCAGCTCGGCAACCAGCTTCTCAGCGTCTTCCTTGGAGATGCCTTCCTTCAGGGTCTTGGGAGCGTTGTCAACCAGATCCTTGGCATCCTTCAGGCCCAGGCCGGTAGCGGCACGGACAACCTTGATGACGCCCAGCTTGGAGGCGCCGGCGGACTTCAGGATGACGTCGAACTCAGTCTTCTCCTCGACTTCCTCAACAGCGGCCACGGGAGCGGCAGCGGTAGCGGCAGCGGCAGAAACACCGAAAACTTCCTCCAGGGTGTGAACCAGCTCGGACAGCTCCAGAACGGTCAGGCCCTTGACTTCCTCAACGAGAGCAGTGACTTTTTCACTAGCCATTGTAATTTTCCTCCTAAATGAATTATGTTTTAAGTTGTTTGCAGCGGTAGAAACTTATTCGGCGGACGCAGCTGCGGGAGCGCCGCCTTCCTTCTGTTCCCGGATCTGATCCAGGACGCAGGCCAGGCTGGACAGGGGAGCCAGGAAGGTACCCAGAACCTGACCGACCAGAGCGGCCTTGCTGGGCAGTTCGCCGAACTTGTTGAGCTGATCCGCGGACAGGACGGAGCCTTCCACGACGCCGCCCTTAATGGACAGCGCGATCTTGTTCTTCTTGGCGAACTCGCATACGATGCGGGCAGGGGCGATGGGGTCGCCGGTGGTGGATGCCATGGCGGTGGTACCGTTCAGGACCTTGCTGAAATCGTAGCCTGCATTCTTGGCGGCAAAGTTGGTCAGGGTGTTCTTCACGACGGCGTACTCAACACCGGCCTCCCGGAACTGCTTCCGCAGGTTGGTGTCCTGGGCCACGGAGATACCCTTGTAATCCACAAAGACGACAGCGGAGGACTCCTGAATCTTACCGGTCAGGGAATCCACAACGGCCTTCTTGCTTTCAAGAACCTTTGCATTGGGCATGATTTTCACCTCCGAAATGAAAAATGTCTTCCTGCCAGAAGACAGAAAGACACGCAGAAAATCACTATCAGCGCACCTCGGCGGGATTTACTGCATGAAGCATACCTGCTGTCTTTGGCAACTGCTATATGATAGCAGAGAAAGGTTGCTTTGTCAAGGATTATTTTGGATTTTTCCCGGTTATTTGCCGATGAAAATTATTTTGTGTTACCGATTGACAATTCGGACCGGTTTGCGTATACTGAGGGCAGTACCGTCCGCATTGCGGGCAAGAAAGGAGATTTCAAATGACTGTTCGTGAGGTTGTTGCCAGCTAACGGAATAGGGCGCGAAAAACAGACGGGGGTGGGACCCCTTTGTTGGTGCGCCGTTTTGAAGTAACCTTTCGCTTTTTGGGATTGCCGCGGGACGCAGCCGGAAACGAGGGCTGCTTTGCCGTGG
>CAMEIK010000183.1 GCA_945918315.1 uncultured Clostridia bacterium | reverse complement strand
TCTCCTCCGACCGTACCATCCGTCAGTACGCCGAGGAAATCTGGCACATCCAGCCTACCCAGTATTGATATTCCGCCGCCCCTGCCGCCCTGGCAGGGGCGGCGCGTATGTATAGATAAGAGATAATACCTGCAGAATCGCTTCGCAATGAAATGGAACGGTAAATTGTTGTTTAGTGGCTTCGCCGAATTGACAATTGACAATTGACAGTTGACAATTTCGGCATCCTTTCAGAATGATCAAAAACGCCTAAATCCTACTGTAGGGGAGCCATTCATGGCTCCCGGCAGTGAAATCTTCCGATATTGCTCCGCACTTCGGCGAAAACGTACTGCCCCACGGGAGCCATGAATGGCTCCCCTACAGTAAGGACGAAGTGCGTTTGAAAACTGTAAACACCAATTTATCGAACAGCGCGGAATATTCTTCCGGGAAAATATAGCTTGATTTCCGGGGCTGTTTCGGTAAAATAGGGGCGTAAAGGAGTGAACTGCCATGGAAACGGGAAAGCTATATTATGAGGACTGCCATCTGGCCCGGTTTTCCGCCCGGGTGCTGCGCTGTGAGGAAGGGAAGGAAGGTTTTCGGGTAGTGCTGGATGCCACGGCCTTCTACCCCGAGGGGGGCGGCCAGCCGGGGGACACCGGGGTTTTGGGCGGCGTTGCCGTGCTGGATACCCGGGAGGAAAACGGGGAAATGATCCACCTGTGCCGCCAGCCCTTGATCGTGGGGGAAACCGTGGAAGGAATCATCGATTATGACCGCCGGTTCGGCTTCATGCAGCAGCACACCGGGGAGCACATGGTCTCCGGCATTCTCCACCGGCGGTTCGGCCTGCACAATACAGGCTTCCACATTGGCGCGGAGGGGGTCACCGTGGACTTTGACGGCGTGGTTCCTCCGGAGCTGCTGCCGGGAATCGAGGCGGAGGCCAACCGGGGGGTGTGGCGGAATATTCCGCTGCATATCTTCACCCCCAGCCCCGAGGAGCTGCCCGGGGTTGCCTATCGCACCAAGCGGGAGCTTCCCTGGCCGGTGCGGATTGTGGAGATTCCGGGCTTTGACAGCTGCGCCTGCTGCGGGGTTCACTGCGCCGCTACCGGAGAGGTGGGGCTTGTCAAGCTCTTCTCCTCCATCCCCTTCCGGGGCGGCAGCCGGATGCTCATGGCCTGCGGAGGACTGGCTCTCGATATTCTGAACCGGGCTTATCAGCAGAACAAGCTGGTGTCCCAGGCCTTTTCCGCCCCCATGGGGGAGACGGGGGAAGCCGCGGGCCGGATGAACGACCTGCTTGCCCAGCAGAAATACCGGATCACCGCCCTGGAGCGGCGGATCTGGGACGGCATCGCGGAAGGATACCGGGGGAAAGGGAATGCGGTGCATTTTGAACCCGGCCTGGACGGTACGGGAATCCGGGAGCTGGCGGACCGGATCGCGGCAAGCTGCGGCGGGGTAGCCGCGGTATTCTCCGGGGAGGAGGGCAGCTACGGCTTCTGCCTGGCCTCCCGGGAAGAGGACCTGCGCCCCCTGGGCAAGCGCCTGACCCAGGCCCTCCACGGCCGCGGCGGCGGAAAGCCCGGGTTCCAGCAGGGCACGGTCAAAGCCTCCCGGCAGGAGATCGAAGCCTTTTTCCGGGATCAGCCCATGTCCTGCCCGCCGGAAAGCCATTGACAGGCAAATTGGTGTTTGTCGGGCTGGCTCCAGATTACCTGTCATTGCGAGACCAGTCCGCTTAAGTGGCGTGGCAATCCCCCGGCCCCATGGGGCCAGGTGACGATTACCACCAAAATTGCAGTGTTTCCCCGTCCTGTAGGGCAATTGTCGATACATTTTACCTCTAACCGGGGGATTGCCACTGAAGCCGGCGCGCTGGCTCGCAATGACAGCATATCTTTACAAACACCAATTTGCCGAACCCTATGTTATTACAATACGCTTCATCCACCTCACCACAAAAACAGGAGGAATCCCTATGAGAAACAAAGTAGCCCTGCTTTTCAGCGCTGTACTGCTGACCCTTTTGCCGGTATCCGCCCGGGCGGCGGAGGAGATTCCCTTCACCGGGGACGAATTCCAGATGACCCTGTGGATTGCGCTGATGGCCGTATCCCTGGCCGCAGTGCTGGTGCTGGTTTTCCTGATGCTGCGGAAAAAGAAATAGCCCTTTTACCCGTGCTCCCAAACCGGAGCACGGGTTCCTTTTGGGATTCGGACATACAAATTGGTGTTTGAAACGCTCTTGCCCTCCCCTTTGGGGAGGGTGGCCGAGCGAAGCGAGGTCGGGAGAGGTTCGCTGGCTTACTGTTTTCTTGCTCTTTTCCGCAAAATGGCACCTGAAAACCTCTTCCGTCAGCCCTTCGGGCTGCCACCTTCCCCAAAGGGGAAGGCAAGGCGCTTCGCGCTGCAATATTTCAAACACCAATTTGACTTTCCGGGCAGCTTCCTTTTCCGGACGTCAAATGTTTACAAAATCCTCTTTTATTCCCGGGGCGGTTGTGCTATAATACGTAAAATTGGCTTATTGCGCCCGGGGAAATCCAATCCGGGCTTCAGCTTTCAAATTAAAGGAGTTACTATGGGACTGATTACAAAACTGTTCGGAACCCGCTCTCAGCGGGAGATCAAAAAGCTCCAGCCTACCGTGGACAAGATTCTGGCCCTGGAGGAAAGCTACAAGGCCCTGTCCGAGGAAGAATTAAAGGGCAAAACCGCTGAGTTTAAGGCCCGGCTTGCCCAGGGGGAGACCCTGGACGACCTGCTCCCCGAGGCCTTCGCCGCCGTCCGGGAGGCCGCCGACCGGGTGCTGGGCATGCGGCCCTACCCGGTCCAGCTCTTAGGCGGCATTGTGCTGCACCAGGGCCGCATCGCCGAGATGAAAACCGGTGAAGGCAAAACCCTGGTGGCCATCCTGCCCTGCTACCTGAACGCCCTCACCGGCGAGGGTGTCCATGTGGTCACCGTCAACGAGTACCTGGCCAAGCGTGACTCCGAGTGGATGGGCAAGGTCTACCGGTACATGGGCCTGTCTGTGGGCCTGATTATCCCCGGCATGGAGAGCGCCCAGCGGCGGCAGTCCTACGCAGCCGACATCACCTACTGCACCAACAATGAGCTGGGCTTCGACTACCTGCGCGACAACATGGCCATCTACAAGGCCGAGCTTGTCCAGCGGGGCCATGCCTTTGCCATCGTGGACGAGGTGGACTCCATCCTGATTGACGAGGCCAGAACCCCCCTCATTATCTCCGGCCGGGGGGAGGATTCCTCCAAGCTGTACGAAATGGCGGACTACT
>CAMEIK010000182.1 GCA_945918315.1 uncultured Clostridia bacterium | reverse complement strand
CATAGGCTTTTTGGAACCACTCGTTTAACGAGTGGTTTTCAGATATACAAAAAGCGGTGAGTTCAAAAGAACTCACCGCGTCAGTGTGTCAAAAAAGCCTCGCAGAGTTTGCCGCCCACAGGCGGCAAAGAAATTGGAATCATTTTCTGCCGGGGCGTGTACCTGGCAGAAAATACCTCTCAGGCTGCAAGTGTGGAATTTGTTCGCCTGCGGCGAACAAATTATGCGCGCAGCAGCCTGCAAAACTCTGTCAAAAAGCCCCCCCAGGGGATTTTTGACAGGCTGAAGCGGTGAGTTCAAAAGAACTCACCGCTTAATGTTTGGGAGGTTACTCCTCGTCGTCCTCGAAGGTGAACTCCAGGGTTTCGCCGCAGTTGGGGCAAACGATGCTTCCCTTCTCCAGGGTCTCCTCGTCAAAGTCGATGATATTGCCGCAGGAGCACTCTACCTCGTAGACGGTCTCCTCGTCGCCCAGGTCGAAGTCTTCGTCCTCGTCGTCCTCGTCGTCCTCGTCGTCTTCGTCCTCATCCTCGTCCCAATCCTCGTCGTCATCGTCATCCCAGTCGTCTTCATCCTCGTCCAGGATGTAATCCTCGATGGCGTCCAGGTCCTCCTCGATCTCATCCAGCTCGTCGGAAATGGCAATGGTGGTCTCCTCGATGTCGGAAACCTTCCTGGTCACATCCCCAAGCAGATCCACAATCGCGGCAATCATCTTCCCCTCGTCGGAAGCGGTGTCCAGCTTCAGGCCGTCCATCAGGCCCTTGAGGTAGGCGGACTTTTCGGAAATGGTCATGATAAACCTCCTTATCGGTTCCCTGTTACGAAATTACGCCTTGGAGCGGCCCAGGTACTCGCCGGTGCGGGTGTCCACCTGGATCTTGTCGCCCTCGTTGATGAAAAGAGGCACCTTGATCTCAGCGCCGGTTTCCACGGTAGCGGGCTTGGTTACGTTGGTGGCCGTGTTGCCGGCAAAGCCGGGCTCGGTCTTGGTGACCACCAGGTCAGCAAAATTGGGAGACTCCACACCGAACACCTTGCCCTTGTAGCTCAGGATGGTGCAGGTATCGTTCTCCTTAACAAACCGGAAGGAATCATCCAGAACGGAACCGTCGATGGGCTCCAGCTCGTAGGTCTCGCTGTCCATGAAGTAATACAGGGAGCCGTCGTTGTAGGAATACTCCATCTTCTTCCGCTCAACAAATGCGGTGGGATACTTGGCGGTGGGGTTGAAGCTGGTTTCGGTAACGCCGCCGGTGATGACATTTTTCATCTTCACACGGACAAAGGCTGCGCCCTTACCGGGCTTTACATGCTGGAACTCGACGACCTGCATGACCTTGCCGTCCATTTCAAAGGTGACGCCGTTTCTGAATTCGCTGGCAGAAATCATTTCTTTATCCTCCTAATGTATCTTCCCCAGGGGGGAGTCAATTGATGCGCATAGTTTCCATGAAAATATTGTACTCTATCTGTCGGTGTTTTGCAAGGGGGGATTTTCTGTTTTTTTGCCGGTCTTTCTCAGATAATCAGCAGATCCCGGGGGATTCCCGTAATATCCTCGCAGCCATCCTCCGTCAGAATGGTCACATCCTCAATCCGGACGCCGAACTTGCCGGGCAGGTAGATCCCTGGCTCCGCGGAGGCTACCACACCGGCAGGCAGCGGCTCCTTGTTATTGCCATGGATGCCGGGGTTTTCGTGAATTTCCAGGCCCAGGCTGTGGCCGTAGCTGTGGCTGAAATAGGGACCGTAGCCGGCGTCGGTAATGACCTTCCGGGCGGCGCCGTCAATGTCGCTGCCGGTAACACCGGCCCGGGTCATGGCAATGCCTGCCTTCTGGGCCTCCAGCACCACGTTGTAGACCTTCTTCATTTCCTCGGTGGCGAAGCCCACGGCGAAGGTCCGGGTGGTATCGGAACAGTAGCCCTCGTACAGGACGCCAAAGTCCATGGTGACAAAGTCCCCCTCCCGGATCACCCGGTTTCCAGCCACGCCGTGGGGCATGCTGGTATTGGGGCCGGACACCACAATGGGGTCAAAGGACAGGCCCTGGGCGCCGTTTTTGTACATGCAGTAAATGAGCTCCGCCTGGGCCTCCAGCTCGGTCATTCCCGCATGAATCCGGGGCAGGGTCTCCAGAAATGCCTTGTCCGCGATGCTCTGGGCCTTGCGCATTCTGCTAAGTTCCCAGTCTTCCTTTACGGCCCGGAAGCCATAAATCTTTTTGTGCATGGGAACAAGGGCCGCGTTCAGCTTCTCCTCAAAGTCCCGGAACTCCTCTACGGTCAGATAGTGCTCCTCATAGCCCAGCTTTGTCACGCCGAAATCCGCAATGGCGTCATTGAGCCTCTTGCTGTAAGGATGCTCCCGGTCCACCACCAGAACCTCAAAGCCCTGGATATTCTTCTCGGCGGACTCAATATACCGGGGGTCGGTAAAGTAGCGGCAGCCCCGGGCGGTGACAATGGCGATGCCCTCGGCAATGTCAAACTCCGCGCCGTAATGGCGGCTGTAACGGGAGGTCAGCAGCAGTCCGTCGGCTTCCTCCCCCAGCAGGGTCAGGTACTTGTCAATGTTTTTCATATCCGATTCTCCTTTTCCTCGCGGCGAAAATAAATGGCAGTTCCAGCACATGCCGTGCCTTCAGCCAGAAATTATGATTGTCAATGGCCTCTACCAGGATGGAGATGACCCCCGCCCGGTTCGCTCCCAGGGTGTCCGTATAGATCTGGTCCCCGGCCAGGGCCGCCTGCTCCGGCGGAATCCCAAACTGGGTAAGGCACTGGCGGATGCCCCGGAGGAAGGGCTTTTTTGCCCGGGTGATACAGGGGATGCCGTTTTCCCGGCAAAAGGCCGGTACCCGGTCCCGCTTGCTGTTGGAAACCACACAGAGGGTGATTCCGGAGTCCTTTATTTCTTCCAGCCACCGGGCCATGGCCTCCGTGGGAATATTGGTGGTATAGGGAACGATGGTGTTGTCAAAGTCCAGCATCAGGAGCCGGACACCCAGTCCTTCCAGAAGCTCCGGTGTCAGGGCGATGAGGGACGGGGCCATCACCTTTGGCAGCAGAGAAAAGGGCATATCCGCCACGCTCCTTTCATAAATTATCTCAAACGCCCATTCCGGGCTTATCGGGTTAACACACGGCCCCACAAATTGGAATTTGCCCGCAGGGCGGGCGGCCAAGTCGTGACGAACCTGGTCTGTGGTCGTTTTTGCCCTGCGCCGCTCGGTATCGTTCTGTGGTACGCCAAATTGGAATTTAGTGGCTTCGCCGAATTGACAATTGACA
>CAMEIK010000181.1 GCA_945918315.1 uncultured Clostridia bacterium | reverse complement strand
CCAATTTGCCGAACCACAAAACGATACCGAGCGGCGCAGGGCAAGAACGACTACACAAATTTGGCGCACGACTTGGCCGTCGGCCCTGCCGACAAATTCCAATTTAACGTTCAGCTTATTAAAACCGATAATCTGTTTCGGAATCATTTCAAAATCGTCCCGTAGGGACACAATAATTGTCAACTGTCAATTGTCAATTGTCAATTCGGCGAAGCCGGTAAACTCCAATTTATCGCTTTGCTGAATGAACCCGATAAGCATGCAATAGATACCAGATTCTTGGAAAAAGGAGTTATCACCATGGAAGAACTGCTGAATATTCTGACCGAGCTCCACCCGGATGTGGATTTTGAGACGGAGGACCGTCTGGTGGACGGAAAGATCCTGGACTCATTTGATATTGTCACGTTGGTGGCGGAAATCAACGATGCCTACGGTGTCGCGATTCCCGCCGAGGAGCTGGTCCCCGAGAACTTTAACTCCGCGGAGGCTCTGTACGATCTGATCTGCCGGCTGGAAGAGGAATAAAACCGGCCCGGAGCAGGGCTTGCGGATACTGCGAGGTTTTTCATGTCCTTTATTTCATTTTCCTTTGTCCTTTTTTTCGCGGTGCTGTCCATTGCCTACTATGGGCTTCCCAGGCGCTGGCAGTGGCCGCTGCTGCTTGTGTTCAGCGCCTTTTTCTACCTGGCGGCGGACCTGCGCTATGCCGTCTTCCTGCTGGTGACGGTGGTGAGCGCCTATATTGCCCTGTGCCGGATGGACAGCCGGCTGAAAGCGCAGGAGCGGTATCTCGCGGAGAACAAGAGCCTTTCCCGGGAGGAAAAGAAACACTATCGGGCCGGAGTGAAGCGCCGGAACCGGATCACCCTGACGGTGTGTCTGGTACTGAATTTCTCCATGCTCTTTTTCTGCAAGGTCCTGCTGCTGCCCGGACCGACAGCGGCGGCAGAGGGAACGGCCCTGTCTTTCTTAAGCCTGGGACTGCCCCTGGGCATGTCCTTCTACCTGTTTCAGACCATGGGCTACTGCATCGATGTGTACCGGGGCAAGGCAAAGGCCCAGCGGAACTTCTTTCAGTTCGCTCTGTTCACCACTTACTTTCCCTATCTTATCCAGGGCCCCATCAATTCCTACGCCCAGCTGGGGGAAAACCTGTGGAAGCCCCACGACTTTGACGGCAAGCAGTGGTCCTTTGGCTTGCAGCGGATGCTGTGGGGCTACTTTAAAAAGCTGGTCATTGCCGACCGGATTGCCCCCCTGGTCGGGGCCCTCCGGGGGCCGGAGCTGGGCGGCGCGGGCTTTTTCCTGCTGACCCTTTCCTACGCCGTCCAGATTTACGGCGACTTTACCGGCGGTATCGACATCACCATCGGCATGTCCCAGTGTCTGGGAATTCCCCTGCGGGAAAATTTCCTCCGGCCCTACTTCTCCAAAAACATCGCCGAATACTGGCGGCGGTGGCACATCTGTCTGGGAGAGTGGATGAAGGACTACATCTTTTACCCCATTTCCGTCAGCGCCCCCATGCTCCGGCTGAGCAAAGCCGCCCGGGCCCGGTTCGGCAATTTCGGCAAGCGGCTTCCCGTGTATGTGGCATCCGTCGCCACCTGGCTGGTAACCGGCATCTGGCACGGCCTGACCCCTAATTTCATTCTCTGGGGCATGCTGAACTGCTTCGTCATTGTGGTTTCCGAGGAACTGGCTCCCCTGTATGATTCATTCCACGGCCGCTTTCATCTGAAGGACAAGGGCTGGTACGGCTGGTTTGAGGTTGCCCGGATGTTCCTGCTCATGAACTTTATCCGGGCCTGCGATCTGTTTCCCCAGGTGGGGGACTACTTTGCCGGGTTCGGGCGGATGGTCCTGCGCCCCAATTTCGGCATTCTCACCGACGGTACCCTCCTGACCCTGGGGCTGACGGCCCTGGATTTTGGAATCCTGGCGGCGGGTATTGTCCTGGTTTTTGCCGTGAGCCTGTATCAGGAAAAGCGGGGCAGTGTCCGGGAAATGCTCTGGGGAAAGAATCCCTGGATTCGCTATGGGCTGCTCTTTGCGCTGCTGCTTGCCGTGCTGCTCCTGGGAAAATACGGTACCGGCTACAATGCCTCAAGCTTTATCTACAACCAGTTCTAGGAGGCGCGCCGTGAAAAAATGGAATGGTTCTTTGTGCGCCGCCCTGGTTCTGGGGCTGGCCGCCCTGATTTTCGTTCAGGCCCTGGTGACCCCCAAGTATACCGGGGTAAGCCGGGACGGCTCCCTGACGGCGGAGTATTACGAATTCGCCGGGGATAACGATGTGCTCTTTATCGGCGACTGCGAGGTATACGAAAATTTCTCCCCCATCACCCTCTGGGAAAACTATGGGATTCCCTCCGCCATCCGGGGAAGCCCCCAGCAGATGATCTGGCAGTCCTATTACCTTCTGGAGGATGCCCTGCGGTATGAAACTCCCAGGGCGGTAGTCTTCAACGTCCTTTCCATGAAGTACGACACCCCCAAAAGCGCGGGGCCCGCTTCCCGCCGGGAGGCCTACAACCGGATGACTCTGGACGGGATGCGCTGGTCTTCTTCCAAGGTGTCGGCGATTTTCGCCTCCATGACGGAGGAGGAAAAGGACCGGGGCGCCCAGTGGTCCTATGTGTTCCCCCTGCTTCGCTACCATGAGCGGTGGAGCGAGCTGGAAAAGGAGGACCTTCAGTACCTCCTGGGCAAGGACCCGGTTTCCCACAACGGCTACCTGATGCAGGTGGGGGTGAAGCCTGTGACGGCGGACCATGTGGAGCCGCCGCTGGCAGACTACACCCTGGGGGAAAACAGCTGGTACTATTTAAATAAGATGGAAGCGCTGTGCCGGGAAAAGGGGATCGCTCTGATTCTTGTCAAGGCCCCCACCCTGTACCCCATCTGGTGGGATCCGTGGGACGCCCAGGTGGCAGCCTACGCCGGGGAAAAGGGGCTTATGTACCTGAATTTCCTGGACGTGCAGGCGGAGGTGGGCATCGACTGGGAGACGGACACCTACGACACCGGCCTGCACCTGAACGTATACGGCGCGGAAAAACTGACAGACTATTTTGGACGGATTCTGTCCCGGGAATGCGGTCTTCCTGACCGGCGTGATGACCCGGCGCTGAGCGGCCTCTGGGCGGAAAAGTGCCGGCGGTATTCCGAGGAAAAGCAGACCCTGGAAGCGGAACGGGACGGGAACGGGTAACCGCCGCCGGGAAAGAGCTGATAAAGGGGGATTTAATTGACAATTGACAATGGACAATTAAGGAATCCCTTCGGGATGATTGAA
>CAMEIK010000180.1 GCA_945918315.1 uncultured Clostridia bacterium | reverse complement strand
TTGTCAACTGTCAATTGTCAATTGTCAATTCGGCGAAGCCGCTAAATTCCAATTTGCCGCTTTCCTTTCAATCCCTTCCCCACATCAAAAAGCCTCCCATGGAAGCTCCATGGGAGGTTTGTTGGTATTCAGGGTTTTCTCAGGACAGCAGCAGCTTGTCGTCGGCTTCGTCGGAGCCGGAGGCCTGGCTGAACAGGCTCAGAAGCTGCTCCACGGTGAGATTTTTCTTGTCCTCTCCGCTGACATCCACCACGATTCTGCCCTCGTACATCATCACCAGCCGGTTGCCGTAGGCGATGGCATCACGCATATTGTGGGTGATCATCAGGGTGGTGAGGCCGTTCTGCTCCACGATCTTCTGGGTGGCATCCAGCACCTTGGCAGCGGTCTTGGGGTCCAGGGCGGCGGTGTGCTCGTCCAGCAGCAGCAGCTTGGGCCGCCGCAGGGAGGCCATCAGCAGGGTCAGTGCCTGGCGCTGTCCGCCGGAGAGAAGACCCACCTTGGCGGTCATCCGGTCCTCCAGGCCCAGGTCCAGCAGCTTCAGCCGCTGCCGGTAGTCCTCCCGATCCGCCCGGGTGATGCCGGGCCGCAGGGTCCGTTTCATGCCCCGGCGGGCTGCCAGGGCCATATTCTCCTCGATCTGCATGGTAGCGGCGGTGCCCATCATGGGGTCCTGGAACACCCGGCCCAGGTACTCCGCCCGCTTATACTCGGGAAGCCGCGTAATATCCTTACCATCCAGCAGGATCTGCCCGCAGTCCGGCAGGAACGTTCCGGCAATCAGGTTCAGCATGGTGGACTTGCCCGCGCCGTTGCCGCCGATGACGGTGACGAAATCCCCGTCATGGAGGGTCAGATTCAGATTGTTCAGAGCGACCTTTTCATTGACGGTGCTGGGATTGAAGGTCTTGCGGATATTCTTCAGTTCAAGCATTTCCGCCACCTCCTACTGTCTGCTTCTTGCGGAAGGCCTGGGCTTTCCAATGGGAAACCGCCAGGAATACAGCCACCACCAGGGCGGTGAGCAGCTTCAGATCGTTGGTGTTCAGGCCCATCTGGAGTACCAGCTGGATAACAACATAATAGATCACGGCGCCCACGGCCACCGTAGCCAGCTTCAGGGCGAAATTGCGCACAATTCTGCCCAGAAGAACATCGCCGATAATCACGGCGGCAAGGCCGATGACGATAGCGCCCCGACCCATATTCACGTCCGCAGCGCCCTGATACTGGGCGATCAGGCCGCCGGCCAAAGCAACAAGGCCGTTGGACAGCATCAGACCCACGGTGACTTTGGCGCCGGTGTTGATGCCCTGGGCACGGGCCATATTCTGATTGGCGCCGGTTGCCCGCAGCGCGCTGCCGTACTCGGTGCCAAAGAACCAGTACAGCGCCCCAATCAGCCCGGCAAGAATCAGGAGTACCAGAGGCATGGGGTTTTCCAGTGTCAGATCCCGGACATACCGCTGGGAAACCAGCAGGTCATATTTGTCCACGCCCGCGGGCAGGTTGGCTTTGCCGCCCATAATCCGCAGGTTCACGGAATACAGCGCCAGCTGGGTCAGGATACCCGCAAGGATCGCGGGGATCCCGCAGCGGGTGTGGAGCAGGCCGGTAACAAGACCCGCAGCCATTCCCACCAGGAACGCGCAGAGCAGGGCGACCCAGGGATTGCAGCCCAGGCGAATCATTACCACGCACAGGGCGCCGCCGGTGGCCAGGGAGCCGTCCACCGTCAGATCCGCCACATCCAGGATCCGATAGGTCAGATAGACGCCGATGGCCATGATGCCCCACAGGAGGCCCTGGGTCACCGCGCCGGGTAAAGCATTGAATAGGGACAGAAAAAAGTTCATCCGCAGTTACCTCATTTTTTCGAATGTGCTCTTTGGCTTGCCGCGGCAAACCGATAAATCGGAATTCGCAGGGCTGCGCCCGAATGGACAATTGACAATTGACAGTTGACAATTGTGGTGTCGCTCCGCGACGATTTTAAAAGAATTCTAATTGTATTTGGACATTTTTTATTATTCCAATCATCCCGAAGGGATTCCTTAATTGTCCATTGTCAATTGTCAATTAAAATGAAATGCCGGTTTCGCAGGGGAAAACCAATCCCCCTGTTTCACAAATACGGCTGCTGACAGCCGGAAAAGGCTCCCCGGAGGGAGCCTTTCAGGTTTTTCTGATTCAGCTCAAAGGCTCGTAGCCCTCAGGAATGGTGACGCCCAGTGCGGCGCAGTTGTCCGGGTTATACATCTTGGTAACCTGGGGCGCGTACTCCACGGGCATTTCGCTGATTTTCGCCTCACCGGTCAGGACCTTGGCAGCCATCTTGCCGGTGGCGTAGCCCAGATCGTAGTAGTCGATGGACAGGGTAGCCACGCCGCAGCCGGCGCAGATACCGGACTCACCGGCAATCACGGGCTTCTTGGCAGGCAGCACCACGTTGGCAATGGCCTCGGTGTTGGAGGCGGCGGTATTGTCGGTGGGGATGTAGAGCACATCGCTGTTATCGCAGGCTTTCTGGGTCACGGAGGCAACATCATTGGTATCGGTGAAAGGATAGGGGGTCACGGTAAGGCCCAGTTCCGTCAGATAGCCGGTGATCACGTCCACCTGGTACTGGCTGTTGGCCTCGGCGGAGCAGTAGACGATGCCCACGGTCTTGGCATCGGGGAACAGCTCGGGGATCATGGCAGCCTGCTCACTCAGGGGTGCCAGATCGGAGGTGCCGGAAACGTTGCCGCCCACGGTGCCGGTCCAGCCCTCAATACCCAGCGCGGAGGCATAGTCGGTAACGGAGGTGCCCAGAATGGGAATCGTATTGGTGGCTTCCTTGGCGGCTACCAGCGCGGGCGTGGCGTTGGCCATGATGAGATCCACCTTGGAGGACACGAACTTATTGACAATGGTGGTGCAGTTGGCGGGCTCTCCGGAAGCGTTCTGCTCGTCAAAAACCACCTCGTCTCCCAGCGCCTCGGTCAGAGCGTCCCGGAAGCCCTTGGTGGCTGCGTCCAGCGCGTCATGCTGCACCAACTGGCAGATGCCCACGGTATATTTGCCGCTGCCGGAACCGGCGCAGGCGGTCATGGATGCCAGCAGCACAACCGCCAGCAAAACAGCAAGAATCTTTTTCATTTTCTTTTCTCTCCTTCGTTTCCTCCGTGTGTACGTTTGTTTCCCACAGGCGGATTATTCGGGTCCTATGATACCACCAAACCCGGGGAATTGTCAACAGGAAATTTGACAAAAGCGGGGGGAAAAGGCGGATGGATACGAAGGAACGAAAATGCAGAATGGCAAATTGGAATTTA
>CAMEIK010000179.1 GCA_945918315.1 uncultured Clostridia bacterium | reverse complement strand
CACAGGCAAAACCCCCGGTTTTCCATACAACGCAAGGGGATTGGGCAACAAAAAACAGCCGGATGAAAAATTTTCATCCGGCTGTGCAGCGTGTCAAATAAGCATCGCAAAATTTACCGCGTAAGCGGCAAACCGATGGGAATCTATTTTCTGCCGGGGCGTGTACCTGGCAGAAAATACCTCTCAGGCTGCAAGTGTGGAATTTGTTCGCCACAGGCGAACAAATTCTGCGCGCAGTAGCCTGCAAAAATCTGTCGGAAAGCCCCGAAGGGGTTTTTCGACAGTCTCAACAGCCGGATGAAAAAATTTCATCCGGCTGTGGTTTTACCCCTCCAGAAAGCGGCTCAGGAATTCCTTGGTCCTGTCCTGCCGGGGGTTCCCGAAAATCTGGTCGGGGGTGCCCTCCTCGCAGATGACGCCGTCGGCCATGAACACCACATGGTTGCTCACATCCCGGGCAAAGGCCATCTCGTGGGTGACCACGATCATGGTGGTGCCCTCCCGGGCCAGGTCCCGCATAACGGCAAGCACCTCTCCCACCATTTCTGGGTCCAGGGCGGAGGTGGGCTCATCAAAGAGCAGAAGCTCCGGGTTCATGGCCAGAGCCCGGGCAATGGCCACCCGCTGCTTCTGGCCGCCGGAGATCTGCCGGGGCCGGGCGTGGATATAGGGAGCCATGCCCACCTTTTCCAGGTACTTCATGGCCCACTCTTCCGCCTCTGCCCTGCTTTTTTTCAGCACCTTCGTCTGGCCCACCACGCAGTTTTCCAGCACGGTCATATTGGAAAACAGATTAAAGGACTGAAACACCATTCCCACATGGGACCGGTACTCTGAAGCCCGGACGCCCTTTCCGTTTATCTTCTTCCCATGAAAGAGAATGTCCCCGGAGGTGGGAGTCTCCAGCAGGTTCACGCACCGCAGGAGGGTGGACTTGCCGGAGCCGGAGGCGCCGATGATGCAGGTCACATCCCCCTTGTTCACCGTGAAATCAATGTCCCGGAGCACCTCGTGGCTGCCAAAGGATTTGGACAGGTGGTTCACCTGCAGAATCTCATTTCCCATCTTCAGCGGCCTCCTCTCGTCTCGTTGAACTCCCGGCTCCGTTCATCGTAGGGGGAGCCCTTTTCCGGATGGTTGTAGGTTCCCGCCGTCATGGTGAGCTGGTCGGCCTGCACCAGCTCGTAGCTGTCGTTTCCGTCCATTTTCTTCTCCACCCAGCGCAGCAGGAAGGAGGCAATCAGCGTCATGGTCAGATAGCCGATCATTTCAATGGCGGCGGAGGGGAAGTACATATTGTTCACACCGGTAATGTAGCGGTGGAAGGCGAAGAACTCCGTAAAGGAGATGATGAACATCACGGAGGTGTCCTTCACGTTGATAATAAAGTTGTTGCCGATCTGGGGCAGGATGTTCCGCAGAGCCTGGGGCAGAATCACATAGAGCATGGTCTGCACATGGGTCATGCCGATGGCCTTGGCGCCCTCGGTCTGGCCCGGGTCAATGGAGATAATGCCGCCCCGGACCGACTCCGCCATATACGCACCGGTATTGATGGACACGATCAGGATAGCCGCTGCCCACACGCTGGAAAAGCGCATGGCGTTGTCGGTAAAATAGGGCAGGCCGTAAAAGATAAACACCGCCTGCAGCACCATGGGCGTGCCCCGGAACACCTCCACATAGATCCGCACCACAACCCGGATCAGCTTCAGCACGAAGCGCTTGGGCAAAGAATCGCTCCTGGAATAGGGAATGGTGTTGAGAATGCCGCAGACAAGGCCGATGACACAGCCGATGACCGTCGCCACCAGGGCCAGAATCAGGGTGTTCTTCACACCGTTTAAATACATTGCGGAATACTTGCTCCAAAGCTCGGCCATGTCCTGACCAAGCTTGAACAGCTTGTCCATGGAGTTTGCTCCTTTCAAAGAAACAGCTTCCGTCATCCGGCAAAAATGCCGGATGACGGAAAGAAAATCAGATTTCGGGCTGCACGGCGATGGCCTCATCCATCAGCGCGTTGAAATCCTCCACCGTCATGGCGGACAGGACCGCGTCAATGGCGTCCTTCAGCTGGGTGTTCCCCTTCAGCACGGAGATGCCGATGTTCACGTTCTCGGCCCGCTCCTCTTCGCTGGCGAACTGGAAGTCGCCGTCGGTGCCGGAGAAGTCCAGAATCACCAGGCTGTCATCCTTGGCAACCGCGCCCATAGCGGTGGGCATATCGGTGCAGATGAAGTCCACGGTGCCGGTCTGCAGGGACATGATCATGGCAGGCGCGGTATCGGCAGGGGCCAGAAGCTCCACGCCCTCGATCTGGGGCAGGCAGGAGTCATACCAGATGGTGCCGGACTGGGCGGTGCACTTGCCGCCGGACAGATCCTGAATGCTCTTGGCGGAGGCAAAGGGGCTGTCCTTGGTGGTGACGCAGACGATGGTGGCGTAGTAGTAGGGACCCGCCATATCCACCTCCGCCATCCGGTCGGCGGTCATGGACTGACCGGCAATGTTGGCGTCCATGGTCTTGGACTGGACGGCGGGGGTCAGGGAGTCCCAGGCGCTGGACACGATCTCCAGCTGCCAGCCGTTGGCCTCACAGATCTTCTTGGCGATCATCACATCATAGCCGTTGGCGTAGGCGCCGGGCACGTTGGAGATGGGCACGGCGCCGTTGGAATCGTCGGTCTGGGTCCAGTTGTAGGGGGCATAGGCGCACTCCATACCCACGGTGAATACGCCATCCTCCAGGCCGGGGATGCCGCTTCCGTTGGCGGCGGTCTTGGAGCCGGAGCAGGCGGTCAGCGCCAGCACCAGGCAGGCAGCCAGGACCAGGGCAATCATCTTTTTCATACTATTCTCTCCTTTGGTTTATTGATGGCAACAAAAACAGCCACAACCGAAATACGGCTATGGCTGAAGCATCCTGGGGGGATTGTTCCGCTCATAGCTCTCCGCATGGATCATGCGGCAGTCCGACGGATCTTCTCCCCCGGCCCAGGCATCGCGGCGCAGACACGCCCTCGACCCTTCGGCGGCATTCCCTTTCCCGAAAAGCTGCTGTCTGGCATCTGTTTTTCGGTACTGATGTTTGCCGCGCCTCTACTTGCTTGATTTGGGGGTATTTTAGCACCGTCCCCGCCGGTCTGTCAAGGGACGAATTCGTTAAATATCGCCCGGATTCCGGAGAAAAACTTGTGCCTATTGCCATAGGAACCGTTGCCATTCCCTTCCCGGGCTGGTATAATATGGAAAATGTCGAAAATTGTCGAATAAAAGGAAATAGACAAATTGGAATTTGGCGGCACGGCCTGAATTGACAATTGACAATTGACAGTTG
>CAMEIK010000178.1 GCA_945918315.1 uncultured Clostridia bacterium | reverse complement strand
TCTTGCCGAATTGTGCGGTGTTGCCATAAGAAAACAGCCGGCAGGGAAAAGTCCCTGCCGGCCGAAAAGCTCGGATAGATGATTACACCGCGTAGCCGCTGGCGCGGATGACCTTGACAACGGAATCCACATTTTCCTGGCAGATATCCTTGCTGGGCGCTTCCACCATGACCCGGATCACGGGCTCCGTTCCGGATTCCCGGACCAGGATACGGCCGGTATCTCCCAGCCTGGCGGCGACCTCTGCCACAGCCTGCTTGACGGCGGGATCGTTCTGCGCCGCGGCCTTGTCGGATACCCGGACATTGGTCAGCACCTGGGGATAGAAGGTGAAGCCCTCCCGCAGACGGCTGAGGGGCTGCTTCTTGGCCATCATAACCTCCATCACCTTCAGGCTGGTCAGAATGCCGTCACCGGTGGAGGCATACTTGGAGAAGATGATGTGGCCGCTCTGCTCGCCGCCCAGGCGGCAGTTATTCATCATCATGTACTCGTAGACATATTTGTCGCCCACGGCGGTCTTCGCGTAGTCAATGCCCAGCTCATCAAAGGCTTTGTACAGGCCGAAGTTGCTCATGACGGTGGTGACCACGGTGTTGCCCAGCAGGGAGCCGATCTCCTTCATATATTTGCCGCAGATATACAGGATATGGTCGCCGGTGATGACTTCGCCGGTTTCATCCACACACAGGCACCGGTCCGCGTCGCCGTCATAAGCAAAGCCCACATCCAGGTGGTTCTCCAGCACAAACTTCTGCAGGGCTTCAATATGGGTGGAGCCCACACCGGCGTTGATATTGTAGCCGTCGGGCTCCGCGCCCATCACATAGGTCTTGGCGCCGAGCGCGTCAAAGACGGAACGGGCAATATTCCAGGAGCTGCCGTTGGCGCAGTCCAGGCCCACCTTCATTCCCTTGAAGGAGTACATGCCCAGGCTGATGAGATAGCCTACGTAGCGGTTCCGCCCGGCCACATAGTCTACGGTCCGGCCCAGCTGTTCCCGTCTGGCCAGGGGCAGTTCCTCCCACCGGCGGTCAAAGGCAACCAGCTCCCCGTCCAGGTAGCTTTCCACAAGAGAAATCACGCTCTCGTCCATCTTTTCACCGGAGCCGTTGATGAGCTTGATGCCGTTGTCATAGTAGGGGTTGTGGCTGGCGGAGATCATGATACCGCAGTCGAAACCGTCGGTCCGGGCCACGTAAGCCACGGAGGGGGTTGTGGTAACGTGAAGCAGATAGGCATCCGCGCCGGAAGCCACCAGGCCGCCCACCAGACTGTACTCAAACATGTAGCTGGAACGGCGGGTGTCCTTACCAATGACGATTCTGGCGGGATCGTCGGAACCGGCACGGCGCTTGAGCTGGCAGTAGTACCAGCCCAGGAAACGGCCTACCTTAAATGCGTGCTCGGCGGTGAGGTTCGCGTTGGCTTCTCCCCGAAAGCCGTCGGTGCCAAAATATTTACCCATTCGATTACTCCTTTTCGTTTTTGGCGACGACAATGCCGCCGGTTTTGAAGATGCTGTTTTCCGGAACCACACCCCGGACGCAGGAGGTGGGATAGATGTTGCTGTGGCGGCCAATGACCGTGCCGGGGTTCAGCACGCTGTTGCAGCCCACTTCCACAAAATCTCCCACCATGGCGCCCACCTTTTTCCGGCCTGTGGGAATGGCTTCCTCCTTGCTTTTGATGACCACAAGGGTTTTGTCGGACTTGACGTTGGAGGTCAGACTTCCGGCACCCATGTGGGAGCGGTAGCCCAGAATGCTGTCGCCCACGTAGTTATAGTGGGGAACCTGAACATTATCAAAAAGAATCACGTTTTTCAGCTCCACAGAGTTACCCACAACGCAGTTTTCACCCACCAGAGCGCTGCCCCGGATGAAGGCACAGTGACGGACTTCGGTTCCGGGCCCAATGATGCAGGGAGCGCCAAGGTAGGCCGTGGGTGCGACTACGGCTGTTTTATGAACCCAAACCTGGGGAGCAGGCTGGGTGTAATCGTCGCCCAGGGTGCTTCCGAGCTCCAGGATCAGGTCCTTGATTCCGGAGAGGGCTTCCCAGGGATACGGAAACGCGGCAAGGTAGCTTCCGGCAATGGAATGGTCCAAATCGTACAGTTCACGGGTAGTGTACATGAAATTTCCCCTTTCTCCGGCGCCATTTGCCGGAAGATAGTGAGGCTACTATACTACCAACCGAGGGAAAAGTCAATGACGAATTGAAATACTTATATTTTTAAATTAAAATTTTATCATTTTCTACTATTTCTCGGAAAAGAATAACCGGGCCCCAGGCCCGGGAAAAAGCGCAAGGAACCTCCCCGAAGGGAAGCAGGCGCGAATGGAAAGGAATCTGTCCTGAGACGGAGGTTTCCCAAAGAAGAGGAATCCGGTATGGTTTTTCCGGCTTTGAAACCCCGCGGAGGGAGAAGCTTCTCCGGTCGGGGGAGGGCGATTGCCTGGGAGCATTTCAAATCCGCAATCTTCGCCCTGGACGGCAGGAGGTACTATCGGGTTTTATCGCGCAGGGACCCCGCCAGACGGGAAATGAACAGCGTGTTGGAGGGCCGTGGAATCAGACCGGAGGCGTCGGCGCGAAAGTAATGCAGCCACACGGCGTCATTCCGATTCCGCCAGGCGCCGTCTACGGCACTGCGGATGGAGCGCTCCACCAGCGCGCTGCGGGAATGGCAAATATTTCCTACGACAGGGTAAAGCTCCTTGGTGATGGATATGTCCGGATTCTGTGCCATCAGCAGCACGGCCTCCTGGAGATAGGAAAACCCCTTCAGCTTGGCGGAAATCCCCAGATCCAGAAGGGCCTTGGAAATCAGGACTCTGGGATTTTCTTCCACCCGGGGCAGACCCGCGTCACGGAGGTCGAGCACTCTCTGCACGGTGGCGGTTACGTCGCAGGGCTTTACCATCAGGTAGCCTACACGCAGTTGGATAGCCTGCTCCACGATATAGTCGCTGAGCAGGCGGGTGGTGGCAAGGACAACGGGGAAAATATTGGCCATATGGAGGGCCTCGAGCAGACTGAGACCGTCGAGCTCAGGGAGCATCAGGTCCAGCACCATGATATCGGGAGGAGAAAGAAGCGCCTGTTCCAGGGCTTCCTTGCCGGTTTTGCAGCAGCAGACATGGAAGTGGTCCACGAGGGCCTGGGAAAGGGCAGCCCGAAACTCGTCCGAACCATCTGCAAGCAACAGATTCGTCATATGCCTGGTCGCTCCTTCCTGCTTCCTTTGCTTTGATATTTGGATAAACTGGTTTATCATAGAATAGCATAGAATGGGAGAGTTTTCAATTTGCTTATTTTCGACAATTTTCGACAAG
>CAMEIK010000177.1 GCA_945918315.1 uncultured Clostridia bacterium | reverse complement strand
CTGAGGAAAAATCCCTCGCCACCGGCTCTTGCCGAATTGTGCGGTGTTGCCTTAGTTTTCTTTTAATTATTTGCAAAAAGTCTTTGCAAAGTGAAAGATATGTGATATACTATTGTGACCGAGTTATGGTATTTCATCAATTAACCGCTAAAGAGGAAGAAAAATGGAAGATTTATCCAAAGTTTCTGTTGTACTGCCCTCCCTGGACCCGGACGAAAAGCTGACCGCTGTCATCGACGGGCTTCTGGAATACGGCTTTCAGGATATTATCCTTGTCAATGACGGCAGTAAGGAAGAGAACCTTCACTACTTTACCGACGCGGCGAAGGCCCATCCGGAGATCACCCTGCTGACCCACCAGGTAAACCGGGGCAAGGGAGCCGCTCTGAAAACCGCATTTTCCTGGTTCCTTGCCAACCGTCCCCAGGGGTTGGGAGTTATCACCGTGGACGGCGACAACCAGCACCATCCGGAAGATACCCGGGCCTGTGCCCTTCACATGCTGGAAACCGGGCGCGTGACCCTGGGCTGCCGGGATTTTTCCCTGCCGGATGTCCCTCCCAGAAGCCGGTTCGGCAACCGCACCACCTCCCTGGTATTCAAGCTGTTCTGCGGCATAACCCTTTCCGATACCCAGACGGGCCTGCGGGCCATCCCCCGGAGCGCGGTGGAGACATTCACCCAGGTCTACGGAGACCGGTTTGAATACGAGACCAATATGCTTCTTGCTATGAAGACCGCCGGAATTCCCTTTGACGAGGTGAAAATCCGCACGGTCTACATAGAGGAAAACAAGAGCTCCCACTTCCATTGGCTCCGGGACTCCTGGCGGATCTATAAGCTGATCCTTGCCCACTTCTTCCGCTACACCCTCAGTTCCCTGGCCTGTGCCGGGGTGGACACCGTGAGCTACTGGCTGCTTTCCCTGGGCCTTTCCGGGCTTCTCAGCGGCTTTTACCTTACCGCCGCCGCCGGTGCCGCCGCCAGAATCATTTCCTCTCTTGTGAACTTTTTTCTGAACAAAAATATGGTGTTCCGTACCAAGGTAAGTACCGGCCGGGCACTTATCCGGTACTATGCGCTGGCCATCCCCCAGATGGGAGCCCAGATTCTTCTGACCCAGGGCATATATACGCTCTTCCGTGTCAGCGACCATGCCGGCGGCATCCGTACCCTGTGGTATGTGGTGGTGATGGTGGTCCTGTATTTCATCAGCTATACGATCCAGCAGCGCTGGGTCTTTGCACCGCAAAAATCTGAATCCGCGAGGTAACAAAGTATGCGTGAACAAAGCCTAAATCAGCCTTCCCGCAATGGCCGGGGGGCGCAGAACAATGTTACGGTGAAGTCCCAGAAGAAAAAGAAAGGCGGTCTCCTCGGCAGATTGGTCCGTCGGTTCTTCCTGCTGCTGTTTACCCTGATTTTCCTGGTTGTGGGCTGTCTGGTGGCCATCATGTACACCGTCTTTAACGGTCCCTCTCCTGCCGCCCGGGACGTGCTGACCATGTCTCTGCTGGAGCCCAGCGCCACCAAATGGATTCCCGGCCTGTTCCTGGGAGACGAGCTGGTGGAGCAGATCCGGGCGGACCAGGGCACCGAGCTTGCCGATGATGTGTCGGACAGCTCCCAGGTGGTCATCAACCGGGGCGACGCCCTGTCCACCGGCGGTGACGAGTGGGCCAACTACCCCGACGGCATCCGGATTGAATCCTATGGCGGCAAGACCTTCAATGCCCATATTATGATCGTGCGGGATCCGTCCCGGGTGTACATGGCCATGTCCACGCAAAAATGGTCCACCAGCATCCCCGGCACCCGGATCAATCATCAGATCGTAACCGAGGGCGCCATTGCCGCCATCAACGCCGGCGCGTTCCTGGATAACGGCACCGCCGGTCCCGAGGTCGGCAGCGTACCCAGCGGCATCGTCTATGCTCAGGGTGAGTTCCGCTCCAACAGCTACCGGGAATATCTGCAGGAGTCCGGCTTCGCCGGCTTTGACCAGAACGATGTCCTGATTGTCGCCAAGAACATGACTGTGGAGCAGGCCAATGAGCTGGGCATCCGGGACGGCTGTGAGTTCGGCCCCGTGCTGATCATGAACGGTGAGGTCAACGATGTGGCCTACAACAGCAACTCCGGCTTTAACCCCCGTACCGCCATCGGTCAGCGGGCCGACGGTGCGGTAATCTTCCTGTGCATCGACGGACGGCAGCCCGGCTCCGTGGGCGGCACCTATAAAGACTGCATTGATATCATGGTGGAATATGGCGCCGTCAACGCCTGCAACATGGACGGCGGTTCCTCCTCCGTTATGATGTACCGGGACACCTACGGCAGGTACGGTGAGGCCGGCCAGGTTCAGATGATCAACAGCTACTCTCTGCTTCAGGCAGAGCCCAGAAAGATGCCGGACTTCTGGATGGTCCGGCCCGAATGAGAGGTGAAGACCATGTACCGTGGAAAATTTCAATCGGATAAGCGGGAGGGAACCCCCGTCTACCGGGATCCTTCCCCTGTAAAGAATACCCGGACCTCCGCCCAGCAGCCCTCTTCCCGGCAGGCTGCCTCCCAGCGGGCACCTCAGCCCCAGGCTCAGCGGACCACCCAGCAGCGGGAGGTTTCCAGGCGCCAGGGTCCCCGGGTCGGCGGCATCATCTTCTACACCCTGTATTTCCTCATGATCTTCGTCTTCTGTGCCGGTACCTGGCTGGCTACCAAGTGGCTCCAGGGGTGGCTGGTAGACTTTGAGGCCGCTCAGCCCACGGTCAAGAGCCAGGAGGTCTTTGACCAGCTCTTCGGAAACCCCGACTGGGCCGCCCTGTACAAGACCGCCGGGATCCAGGACACCCCTTATGAGGGCGTAGATGCCTACGTTGCCTATATGCAGGAGAAAGTTGCCGGCCAGACGCTGACCTACTCCGAAACCTCCGCCGGCACCTCCGGTGACAAAAAGTATTTCGTCAAGCTGGGGGACGAGAAAATCGCCTCCTTCACCCTGTCCGGCGCCACGGAGCATGTGACCGACATCCCCGACTGGAATCTGGGCACTGTGGAGCTGTTCTTTGACCGTGCCGAGGGCTACAAGATCCAGAAGATGGATGGGCACACCGCTTATGTCAACGGCGCGCCTCTGGACGACAGCTTTACCATTCAGATCGCCACCACCAAGGCAGAACAGTACCTGCCCATCGGCACCACCGGTGTCAAGACCTGCATCCAGCAGATTGACGGCCTGATGGCCCGTCCCACGGTTACAATCAATGACCAGGCAGGGAATCCCATGGAAGTCAGCTATGACGAGGAATCCGGCATGTTCATTGAGCAGACCGAGGCCAACACCAT
>CAMEIK010000176.1 GCA_945918315.1 uncultured Clostridia bacterium | reverse complement strand
CTTTCGGAAAATGTGCCCGTACTGGCGGGGGCGGGGGTTCCGAAAGGCCTTGTTTGTTTATGGCAACACCGCATAAATCGGCAAGGAAGCTCAGCGAGAGATTTTGTGCCGGTTCAAAGTTTCAAAAATGAGGGAATACTGTATGTATTTCCCATTTTTGGAACTGTAGAACCGGTGCAAAAGATCCGCTGAGATCCGCAGACGCATTTGTGCGGTGTTGCCTTATGTTACTTTTCTGCTCGTTTCCTGTCAGGAAGCTGGGACAAGATGACGGCAGCGAAAACCAGTATGCAGCCGATTCCTTCCCTTGTTGTCAGGGTTTCGTGGAGAATCAGGAATCCGAAGAGAACGGCGAATACAGATTCCAGGCTCATGATCAGGGACGCGGCAGTAGGCTCCAGGTCCCTCTGGCCAAGAATCTGGAGGGAGTAGGCAACTCCCATGGAAAGCACGCCTGCATAAGTGAGGGGAAGCCAGCAGGCAGCAATGTTTTCCGGTACAACGGTTTCCGTTGCTGCCATACAGGGAAGGGAGAGCAGCACCACCACCATTGCCTGAATGCAGTTGAGACGAAGACCGTCCAGCTCTCCCGCGAACCGGTCGATCAGAATGATCTGAACGGAAAAGGCAAGGGCACAGCCCAGAAGTAGCAGGTCCCCCCGGGCAAAGCCGGCGCTTCCGGACCAACTCAGAAGATACAGTCCCACCGCGGCAGGCAGTACACTGCAAACAGCGGACCGGGAGGGCTTGCGGCCCAGAAAAATGCCCAGCATGGGGACCAGAATAATATACATTGCGGTCAGGAAGCCGGCTTTCCCCGCATCGGTTTCCACAAGACCAACCTGCTGAAGACTGGAGGCGGCAAAGAGCGCCAGCCCGCACAGGAGCCCCCCTTTCCAAAGCCTGACATCCTTCCAGCGGCGTAAAGAGGCATGAAGCCCGCCCTGTCCGGCGCCAAAGAGCGTTGCGGCAGGGAAGAGAAAGAGCACGGCAAGGGTACAGCGAATGGCCTGGAAGGTAAAGGGGCCGATAGAATCCATGCCGGCCCGCTGGGCAATGAAAGCGGAGCCCCAGATTACGGTCCCGCATAACAGCAGCAGGCTCCCACGAATATTCTTTTTCACAAAAATCACCGCTGGCTACTTTATCATATTCCGAAGAAATATGCAAGGGGTCCTTTCTTCAAGTTGCATTTTCTGTCAGGCTGCGGTATAATACACATAATAAATCAAGACTGCTCAGGACTGTGGTCCTGGGAAAGATTTTGTGGGAGGACCGTTATGGATACAATCAAAATGATTCCAAAACGCAGTGAGATCGCGGTGGAGGACACCTGGGCGACGGAGGATCTTTTCTCCAGCGACGAAATCTGGGAGCAGACGCTCGGGACATTACAGGAGGACCGGGACGCATTGGCAGCTTTTGCCGGACACCTGGGAGAGAGCGGCCAGACGCTTTTTCGGTATTTGGAGAGCGCGGAGCGCACAGCCGAAAAGGAGTCACTTCTGGCAGAATATATTATGCGGAAAGCCGATGAGGACACCCGTGACGCGAAATACCAGGCACTTTCCGGTAAGTTTATGAGTGCCTATGTGGAACTGCAAACTGCCATAAGCTTTGAAACCCCTCAGATTATGGCGATTCCGGAGGAAACGCTGAATTCCTTTTATGCGGAATGTCCGGAGCTCACACGTTACCGCCGGTATCTGACTGAAACCCGCCGGCTCAAGGCCCATACCCTTTCCGATGCGGAGGAGCGCATTCTGGCCTCCGCCGGGGAAATGGCTCAGACTCCAAACACAGTTTTCGATATTCTCAGCGACGCGGACATGACGTATCCGGATGCCATTGACGGAAAGGGAAATCATCATCCGCTCAGTGCCGGAACCTTTGTCATGCTGGAAGAGAGCCTGGATCGTGGGCTACGGAAGAGTGCTTACGAAAACCTCTACCATACCCTGGGAGCTTTCCGCAATACCGCTGCCAGTCTTCTGGATGCACAGAATAAGCAGCTGAAATTCTTTGCCCAGTGCCGGAAATATGAAAATGCCTTTGAGGCCTCACTGGATGCTACCGGAGTGCCGACCTGTGTATATCTGAATCTCATTGAGGCGGTGCATCAGAATTTTGATAAAATGCATCGCTACGTTACCCTGCGGAAAAAGCTTCTCGGCGTGGATGAACTCCATTTTTATGATGTGTACGCGCCGCTGTGTAGCGATGAGCACGCACCGATTCCTTTTGCCGACGCAAAGCAGACGGTATATGACGCACTGTACCCTCTGGGGGATGAATATCGGAAGATTTTGAAGGAGGGTTTTGAGAGCCGCTGGATTGATGTATATCAGAATCAGGGAAAGCGCAGCGGCGCCTATTCCTCCGGTTCCAAAGTGCATCCCTATGTACTCCTGAACTATACGGGAAGTCTGGACAGCATGTTTACCCTGGCCCACGAAATGGGACACGCGCTGCACTCCTATTTCTCCAATCAGAATCAGAATTATATTGATTCCAATTATGTGATTTTTGTGGCGGAGGTCGCTTCGACCTGCAACGAAGCGCTGCTCATGGAATATCTGCTGTCCAAGACAAAGGACAAGCGGGAGCGGATTATGCTCATTAATCATTTCCTGGAGCAGTTTAAGGGGACACTGTACCGGCAGACCATGTTTGCTGAATTTGAACTGAATATCGGCAGGATGACCGCCCGGGGAGAAACACTGACCGCGGATACCCTGTGTGCGGAATATCGCCGTCTCAACGAAATGTACTTTGGCCCGGATATGGTTGTCGATGATGAAATCGCGCTGGAATGGGCAAGAATTCCCCATTTCTATTATAACTACTATGTATTCCAGTATGCTACCGGGTATTCTGCCGCCATTGCTCTGTCCCGGCGGATTCTGCGGGAGGGGGACAGTGCGGTGAGGGAGTATCTGGGCTTCCTCTCCGGCGGCTGCTCCAAGAGCCCCATTGATCTGCTGAAAGGCGCCGGTGTGGATATGACCAGCCCGGCCCCGGTGAAGGATGCTCTGGCCCTTTTCGGGAGTCTTCTGGATGAGATGGAAAAGCTGACGGAGGAATGCTGATGGCTGAGTTGTTTCTTCCCACACTGCACACCTTTGCCATGAACAATATTTTCACCGGTTCTATGGGAGCCTTCCGTTTCCGTGCGGCACCCCAGGTGGTAATGGCAACACCCAAAGAGGTGGACTATAGCGCAAGCCAGATTCGGGCGGAGTTCTGGCATGGCCCGTTGTGCTATGAAAAAAGCACCATGGAGGGAGAACGGATGTTTCCCATGACGGAGGAAGGCCGCGCCGAAATGCTCTGCTGGCTGACGGAGAATATTTAAG
>CAMEIK010000175.1 GCA_945918315.1 uncultured Clostridia bacterium | reverse complement strand
CATCCCGAAGGGATTCCTTAATTGTCCATTGTCAATTGTCAATTGTCAATTAAATACCAATTTGTCGGTTTGCTGAGTGAAACCGATATGTACCTTATCCCATATCTTATATCTTACTATCGCTCTCCCGCCGCGGGCCCGCAATTCATAAAATGTACTATATTTTTTGATTCCGATGTGATATAATGGGAAAAATATAGCCTTTCCGGGGGGCCGCGCTATAAAACGCCCCGGGAAACGGCTTCGAATAAAGGATGATTCTATACCATGGGATTGATTACGAAGATTTTCGGCACCCGCTCCCAGCGGGAGATCAAAAAGCTCCAGCCCACTCTGGATAAAATTCTTGCCCTGGAGGAGCCTTACAAGGCCCTTTCCGACGAGGCCCTCCGGGCCAAAACCGGGGAGCTCAAGCAGCGTCTTTCCGGGGGCGAAACCTTGGACGACCTGCTCCCCGAGGCCTTTGCCGCCATCCGGGAGGCATCCGACCGGGTCATCGGCCTGCGGCCCTATCCCGTTCAGCTTCTGGGCGGCATCGTCCTGCACCAGGGCCGGATCGCGGAAATGAAAACCGGCGAAGGCAAGACCCTGGTGGCCATCCTGCCCTGCTACCTGAACGCCCTGACGGGAAAGGGCGTCCACGTGGTCACCGTCAACGACTACCTGGCCAAGTACCAGAGCGAGTGGATGGGCAAGGTCTACAAATTCATGGGCCTTACCGTGGGCCTGGTGATTCCGGGCATGACCCCCCCTGAGCGCCGGGCGGCCTACGCCGCGGACATCACCTACTGCACCAACAACGAGCTGGGCTTTGACTACCTGCGGGACAACATGGCCCTTTACAAGCAGGAGCTGGTTCAGCGGGGCCACTATTTTGCCATCGTGGACGAGGTGGACTCCATCCTCATTGACGAGGCCCGGACCCCCCTCATTATTTCCGGCAAGGGGGAAAACTCCTCCAAGCTCTATGAAATGGCCGACGCCTTTGTGTCCACACTGCGCAAACAGGTCTTTGCCAAGACCGATGAGAAAGAGGTCCAGGACGACTACGACTGCGACTACTTTGTGGACGAAAAGTCCCGGACCGTGTCCCTGACCGCCAGCGGCATTGCCAAGGCGGAGAAGTTCTTCGGGGTGGAAAACCTGGCGGACGCGGAAAACTCCACCCTGTCTCACCACATCAACCAGGCCATGAAGGCCCGGGGCCTCATGAAGCGGGACATTGACTATGTGGTGAAGGACGGCCAGATCATCATCGTGGACGAGTTCACCGGCCGTCTCATGTACGGCAGGCGGTACAACGAGGGCCTCCACCAGGCCATCGAGGCCAAGGAAGGGGTCAACGTTGCCGAGGAAAGCAAGACCCTGGCCACCATCACCTTCCAGAACTTCTTCCGTCTGTACGACAAGCTCTCCGGCATGACCGGCACCGCCCTGACCGAGGCGGAGGAGTTTGAAGCCATTTACAAGCTGGATGTGGTGGAAATCCCCACCAACCGGCCCGTTGTCCGGATCGACCACTCCGACGTGGTGTACAAAACCGAAGCGGGAAAATTCCGGGCCATTGTGGAGCAGGTGAAAGCCTGCCACGCCAAGGGCCAGCCGGTGCTGGTGGGCACCATCTCCATTGAAAAGAGCGAACAGCTCAGCAAAATGCTGAAGCGCCAGGGCATTCCCCACAGCGTCCTGAACGCCAAGCACCACGAGGCCGAGGCTCAGATCGTGGCCCAGGCCGGTAAATTCGGCGCGGTGACCATCGCCACCAACATGGCAGGCCGTGGTACCGACATCATGCTGGGCGGCAACGCCGACTTCCTGGCCAAGGACGATCTGCGCCGCCAGGGCCTTACGGAAGAAATGATCGCCGAAGCCGACTCCTTCGCCGAGACCACGGACCCGGAGATCCTGCAGGTCCGCTCCGACTATGCCGGGCTTCTCAAACAGCACAAGCAGGAAATCGCCGGAGAGGCGGAAAAGGTCCGCTCCGCCGGGGGCCTCTTCATCATCGGCACCGAGCGCCACGAGTCCCGGCGGATTGACAACCAGCTCCGGGGCCGTTCCGGACGGCAGGGGGACCCGGGCGAGAGCCGGTTCTACCTGAGCCTGGAGGACGACCTGATGCGGCTCTTCGCCACCGACCGGGTCATGGGCATGATGGATTCTCTGGGCCTGGACGAGGACACCCCCATTGACGCCAAGATTCTCTCCGGCGCCGTGGAAAACGCCCAGAAGAATGTGGAAAGCCGGAACTTCCGGGTGCGGAAAAACGTGCTGGAATACGACAATGTGATGAACACCCAGCGGGAGGTCATCTACGCCCAGCGGCAGAAGGTGCTGGACGGGGAGGACCTGCGCGCCAATATTCTCTCCATGCTCCGCAGTCTCATGGACACCACCGTGGCCGACGCCCTCAGCGAACACGGCGGAAAGCTGGAGGAGGAAGCCCTTTCTGTGCTGGGCGCCAAGCTGGAGGGTATCTACTTTGCCAAGGGAACCCTTTCCGGCCGGCGGGACCAGCTTCTGGGCAAGGACGCCCGGGAGGTGGCGGACACCCTGTATACCATCGCCGAGCAGACCTACCAGGCCAAGGAGGCAGGCTACGGCGACAAGCTCATGCGGGAGCTGGAGCGGGTGGTCATGCTCCGGGTGGTGGACGAATACTGGATGGACAACATCGACGCCATGGACGACCTGAAGCAGGGCATCGGTCTGCGGGCCTACGGCCAGCATGACCCGGTGATCGCCTACAAAGAGGAAGGCTACGAAATGTTCCAGGCCATGATCCAGGCCATCCGGGAGGAGACCGTCCGGCGGATGTTCCTGGTCCAGCTGCGGCCCCAGCAGGAGGTCAGGCGGGAAAAGGTGGCCAAGGAGACCGGTGCCGCCGGCGCCGGAGGCCCCGCCCAGGTGAAAAAGGAGCCGGTCCGGAACAAAGCAAAGAAGGTCGGCCCCAACGACCCCTGCCCCTGCGGCAGCGGCAGGAAGTACAAAAAGTGCTGCATGCAGAAGGATAAGGCCACGGGAATGGAAAACAGTTGACAATTGACAATTGACAATTGACAGTTGACAATTATTGAGTAAGCAGCGGGACGATTGATAAAAACGAGTCATTTAAGAACCAGTCCGCTTCCCTGGTGTGGGAATCTCCGCCGTACAGCAGGCTGCATTCCAATTTACGTGTCATTCCGAACCAGTCCGCTTCCCTGGTGTGGGAATCTCCATCGTCATCGAGGCTGCATTCTCCTAACCGGGAGATTGCCACGCCAGTTTGAGAACTGGCTCGCAATGACCCGAATGGGAAAACCGTACACTTCTAACCGAAGCGGCACCTTAACTTTCAACTTTCAATTTTCAACTTTCAACTTCTATGATT
>CAMEIK010000174.1 GCA_945918315.1 uncultured Clostridia bacterium | reverse complement strand
TAAAGATAACCTTAAATCCCGATTGCGGAACGCGTCAATGCGTTTCCTACGGCATGAAACGATACCGAGTGGGGCAGGGAAGAAACGACAATAGACAGGGGCGGTTACGGTTTGTCCGCCGGCACTGCCGGCCAGGGGAGGGAGCGGTTTCCTGGGAAGGGAACGACACCGAGCGGGTCAGGGAAGAAGTGCTATCAGACCTGGCCCGTCACGGTTTGTCCGCCGGCACTGCCGGCTTGAGCTCACCCCGATCCTCCAGATCCCGGAGAATGGAGGCATAAAACGATTCGTCGATCTTATACTTTTTCAGGTAAATGAAGTAGCCCGCCACAATCATCACCAGGGGAATCGCCAGCATGGCAATCTTGACCGTTGTCTGGCCGGCCGGGCCGATGGCGGCGGCGGTTTCCTCGCCCTGCTTGATGCCGGAGAGAATCAGGGCAATGCTGATAATGCCGGTGGACAGGGCGCCGCCGATCTTGTTGACCAGGGGCTGGATGGAGAAGGTAATGGACTCATTCCGCTTGCGCAGCTTCCACTGACCGTACTCGATGGTGTCCGCCAGGAACATGAGCATCAGCAGCTGGATAAAGGCCTGACCGATGAACAGCAGAACGGCGGAAACCGCAATGAGGATCAGGGAGTGCTCCGCGAAGAAGAACACCAGATACCCTGCCAGTACCAGCACCGTGGCTCCGGTGTAGAGCTGCCGCCGGTTGAACCCCTTTGAAAAGAGCGGGAAAACCCCCAGGGCAGCCAGCTGGGCCACGCCGCAGACGGCTGCCAGCACGGCGTACATATTCTCATCGCCAAACAGGTATTTCATGTAGTAGATGGCAAAGCCGGTGGTGGTGCAGTAGCCCACCTGAAACAGACCCATGGCCAGGGTGGTCCACAAAAGCTGATCGTTTTTCGAAATTGCCTGCCACATCTGCCGGAGGGTGGTTTTTTCCTCCGACTGAACGATGGACCGGTCCTCCTTCACACCGAAAAGGGGGAAGCACAAGAAGCCAAGATAGAACACACACATGGCGCAGGCCACCAGGAACCAGGCCTTCGGCGTGTTGCCCATAGCCTGGGTAATGGGCTGCCAGCCGATCATAATGGCGAACATACCCACATTGGCGCAGATCCGGGCGAAAGCGCCGTTCTTCTCCCGCTGCTTCTGGTCCGTGGTCAGGGCGGGCAGCAGGGTCCAGTAGGCAATGTCGTTGATGCCGTAGGTGATGTCCCAGAGAAGGTAGGCAACGCCAAAGAGAAGAATGAAGCCCCAGCCTGTGCCGATGTTGCCGAAAAGCAGCAGGTAGAAAACGGCGCTGCCCACACCGCCCACCAGAATCGCGGGCTTAAACTTGCCCCAGGGGGAATGAATGTTGTCAATAATCAGGCCCGTAATGGGGTCGTTCAGGGCATCGAAAACCCGCAGGACGGACAATATCATACTGGTGGCCGCAAAGACCCACAGCGGCAGAGAAAGGACATCCGACAGGAAGTACAGGATCGCGTTGGACTCAAAGGCATAAAACATGTCCCTGCCCACGGTGCCCAGACCGAAAAAGTATTTGTTCCGATTGTTTTGTTTCTCCATCTAAGAAGCCTCCTTATTGGGAGCGGTTTTCCTCTATTGTATCTGTTATTTGTTACAGTGTCAACGTATTTTTCAGGTGACATTTTCGTCATTGTGTGGTATTATGGCATGGAGGTGAAGAAAAATGGAACATACGCGGTGGTACAAGGATATGGTTTTCTACCAGATCTGGCCCAGGAGCTTCTATGACGGCGACGGAGACGGCATGGGAGACCTTTGGGGTGTTTACGAGAAGCTGGACTACCTGAAGGCCCTGGGCGTGGACGGCATCTGGTTTTCCCCGCTGTACCCCTCTCCCGGCGCGGACTGCGGATATGATATTTCGGACTATATGGACATTGCGCCGGAATACGGCGGCATGGAGGCATTCCAAAAGGTTTTGCGGGGTGCCCATGACCGGGGGATGAAGGTGATTATGGACCTGGTGGTGAATCACACCAGCGACGAGCATCCCTGGTTCCAGAAAAGCCGCCGCAGGGAGGAGCCCTACACCGACTATTATATCTGGCGGCCCGGGAAGAAAAACGGCAAGCTGCCCAATAACTGGGACAGCTGCTTTGAGGGCAAGGCCTGGCAGTATGACGAGGTCCGGGGCGAATACTACATGCATATCTTCGCCGTGAAGCAGCCGGATCTGAATATGGATAATCCTCTGGTCCGGGAGGAAGTGAAGAAGATTCTCCGGTTCTGGCTGGAGCTGGGTGTGGACGGTTTCCGGGAGGATGTGATTACCTACATTTCCAAAAAAGAGGGACTGCCCAATGACTACCTGATGCCTGCCAATAAGGGGATTCTCTATTATAACCACGGACCCCATATCCACGAATATCTGACGGAGTTCTATCGGGATGTGCTGGCAGACTTCGACTGCATGACATTGGCGGAAGCGCCGCTGGTCTCCCCGAAGAAGGCCCTTTCCTACATTGCCGAGCCGGACGGCGAGATGGACATGATGATCCAGTTCCAGAGCATGTGCGCCGACTGCCTGTTTACGGACTATATTCATATGCCCTTTTCCCTGCGGAAACTGAAACGGGCCTGGAGCAGCTGGCAGAAGAAGCTGGATGGCAAGGCCTGGAATATGCTGTACCTGGAAAACCACGACCATCCCCGGATCATTTCCCGCTACGGCAGCGAGCGGTTCCGGGTGGAAAGCGGAAAAATGCTGGCGGCGGCCTACCTGTTCCAGAAGGGAACACCCTTTGTCTATCAGGGACAGGAGATCGGTATGACCAACTGGCGGCCCCAGAGCCCGGATATGTACGAGGATGTGCAGACCCGGTGGCAGTATGAACATACCGCGCTGCACCTGTCCGAGGGAAAGAGGCTGCGCAGGATGTGGCTGGCCTCCCGGGATTCTGCCCGCACGCCGGTCCAGTGGACCGCCGGGGAAAACGCCGGCTTTACCACCGGGAAGCCTTGGTTTTATGTAAACCAAAATTACCGGGAAGTCAATGTGGAGGCGGAGGAAAAGGACCCGGACTCCCTGCTGAACTTCTATAAAAAGGCCATTGCCCTGCGCAAATCTCTGGAAGTCGTCCGCGGCGGCAGCTATCGGGAGTACCATGCCCTTTCCTCCCGGCGGTATACATACAGCCGAACCCTGGGAAAGGAGAAGCTGCTGGTGCTGTGCTCCTTTGCCGACGAGCCCATCCCCCTGCGGATTCCCGGCGGATTTGACCTGTCAAAGGCAGAGCTGGTGCTCCGGAACTATTCTCAGCTTCAGGAGAAGACCATGCGTCCCTATGAAACCCGGGTGTATTATTGGGGAAGCGGGGTGTAAGGGATT
>CAMEIK010000173.1 GCA_945918315.1 uncultured Clostridia bacterium | reverse complement strand
ATACAGTATCATTATAGCCCGTCCCGCAAAAAATAGCAAGAAAAAATCCCGGGCGCTGCCCTGCCGGGATTGCTTTTTTTCCCGGAATGGGCTAAAATATAGAAAAACCAATTCAGGAGGGATTCCAATGAATGTTCTTGTTACCGGTGGCGCCGGATATATCGGTTCCCATACCTGCCTGGAGCTTCTGGAAAGCGGCTACGGCGTTGTGGTCATTGACAACCTGTGCAATTCCAATTCCAAGAGCCTGGAGCGGGTGGAAAGCCTCACCGGAAAGAAGCTCCGCTTCTATGAGGGGGACGTGCGGGACGAGGCCCTGCTCCGGAAAATTTTCGCGGAAAACGAGATCGGCTGCGTGATTCACTTCGCCGGTCTGAAGGCCGTGGGAGAGAGCGTGGCAAAGCCCTGGGAATACTACGACAACAACCTCAATTCCACTCTGGTGCTGACCAAGGTCATGAAGGAAGCGGGGATGAAGCGTATCATCTTCTCCTCCTCCGCGACGGTGTATACCGCGGACAATGAAATGCCCCTGAAGGAGACCAGCCGGACCGGCGGCTGCACCAATCCCTATGGTTGGACCAAGTACATGACCGAGCAGATCCTTTCCGGCGTGTCTCACGCGGACCCGGAGTGGAGTGTGGTGCTGCTGCGGTACTTCAACCCCATCGGCGCCCACAAAAGCGGCGAAATCGGCGAGGACCCCCGGGGCATCCCCAATAACCTGATGCCCTTTATCACCCAGGTGGCCATCGGCCGCCGGGAGAAGCTCAGCGTCTTCGGCAATGACTACGATACCCCTGACGGCACCGGGGTCCGGGATTACATCCATGTGGTGGACCTGGCCAAGGGCCATGTGGCGGCGGTAAAGTACGCGGATGCCCACAGCGGGTGCGAGGTGTTCAACCTGGGCACCGGGGTAGGGTACAGCGTGCTGGATATGGTCAATACCTTCCAGGAGGTCAACGGGGTGAAGGTGCCCTATGAGGTGGTTCCCCGCCGCCCCGGCGATATTGCCACCTGCTACGCGGACCCGGGCAAAAGTGAGCGGGTCCTGGGTTGGAAGGCCACCCACACCCTGGCGGATATGTGCCGGGATTCCTGGAACTGGCAGAGCAAGAACCCCATGGGCTACGGGGAGTGACTTGACAGAAAAAAGCGACCCGCGCATGAAAAGCGGGTCGCTTTCCCCTGCTTCCCGGAATGACCGGGGCCTGCTCCGGGTGCCGGTTTCCCCAAGCCCGGAAAGGAAGGACTCCCGGAAGCGCCGTCGCTGCCCGGACCCCATTGCCTACTGTTCCTCCGGGGAAGAAATGCCCGGGACAGCCTCCGCGGGTATTGACATCGGGGTATGGGTGTGGTAGAATCTCTTATCCGAATAAAGTTATTAATTCTTTCTTAAGAAAAGAGGAATTGCTGAATATGGCTGCAAAACAGAGTAAAAAAGTTTGGATTTGGGCTCTGGCCTTTTTTCTGCTCAGCGTGGCCGCGGGCATTGCCGTGGCGGTGGGGCTTTATTGGAAGGATCCTCTGCTGACCCAGATAACCGTGGAGGCAGGAGAACCGATTCCCGAGGCCATTGCCTTCCGGAGTAACCCCAAACGAAAGCTGGAGGTCAGCTATGAACAGCCGGAGGCGGTTTCCGTCATCGATACCACCGTGCCCGGGAATTACCCGGTGAATCTTTTGTACCGGAAAAAGACGGTGCCCGCCATGATCCTGGTCCGGGACACCACTGCTCCCACCGCCACCACCCGGGACCTTTCCGTATTCCAGATGGACCCGCCGAAGCCGGAGGATTTTCTGGTGGAGATAACCGATGTGTCAGCGGTGACGGCCTCCTTCCCGGTGTACCCGAACCTGACCAACCCCAACCCCCAGACGGTAACCATCCTCCTCACCGATGCCTATGGAAACAGCGCCACGGTGACAGCTCAGCTGACGGTGGACATCGATTCCCGGCCCCCTGAAATTCAGGGCACGAAGGACATTGTGATTTATGAAGGAGACGCGGTTTCCTACCGTGCCGGGGTCACGGTGACCGACGACCGGGACGAGAACCCCACGCTGGAAATTGACACCCAGGGTGTGGACCTGAGCACCCCCGGGGAGTACACCGCCACCTACACCGCCATGGATGAAAGCGGAAACGAGGCCGTGGTGGAGATCACCGTGACGGTTCTGAAGCGGAAGGAGGGCTACGCCACCCTGGAGGAGATCGACGCGGTGGTGGAGCAGGTCCTTGGTCAGATCCTCCGGGAGGATATGACCACCCGGCAGCAGCTGCGGGCTATTTATGACTATATCCGGGGCCACAGTGGTTATGTCAACCACTCCGACAAGGAGGACTGGCGGCAGGCCGGCTACAAGCTGCTGGTGCAGCACTCCGGAGACTGCTTTAACTACTTCTCCGCCGGAAAGCTGCTGATGGAAAAGCTGGGGATTGCCAATATTGATGTGGTCAAGGTGAAAAACTTCCCGGAGGACAGCAATCATTTCTGGAGCCTGGTGAGCACCGACGGCGGCGAAACCTACTATCACTTCGATATGACCCCCCGGAACTTTCCCATCGAGTTCTTCCTGGTGACCGACGCCGTGATTGACGAGTTCTCCGAGAATCACAGGGGCGCCTTTAACCGGGACAAATCTCTCTATCCCGCCACGCCCCTGTCGTAAGATAACAAAGGAAAACCAAATGAGCGAAAAGAAACTTCTGGGCGTGTTGGGGGGTATGGGCCCCATAGCCACCGCCTACTTTATGGAACTGGTGATCCGGATGACCGATGCCCTCCGGGACCAGGAGCATCTTGATATGCTGGTGTACAGCGTTCCCTCGGTGCCGGACCGCACCGGCTTTATCCTGGGGGCCTCCCGGGAAAGCCCCCTGCCGGAGATGATCCGCGTTGGCCGGGCGCTGGCAAACCAGGGGGCGGAGCGCATTGCCATTCCCTGCGTCACTGCCCACTATTTTTACCGGGAGCTGGAAGAAAGCATCCCCGTCCCCATCATCAACGGCCTGGCCCAGACCGTGGAGCACCTGAAGCAGCGGGGCGTTGAGCAGGCGGGGATCATGGCAACCGACGGCACCATTACCGCCGGGCTCTTCCGGGACGCCATGCTGGCACGGGGCATTCGCCCCATCGTTCCGTCGCCGGAGCGGCAAAAAGATGTAATGCGCCTTATTTACGATGACATAAAGGCAAACCGGCCGCCCCGGATGGAGGTATTCGGGAGAGTCCGGGAGGAGCTGCTGGCCATGGGGGCCCAGACCATTATTCTTGGCTGCACCGAGCTGTCACTGATCAAGCGGGACTATCCCGTGGGAGCCGGGTTCCTGGACACCATGGAGGTCCTGGCCCAGCGTGCCGTCCTGGAATGCGGCGGAAAGCTGAAGGAAGAATATACCGACCTGATTTCAAAGTAGAGACAG
>CAMEIK010000172.1 GCA_945918315.1 uncultured Clostridia bacterium | reverse complement strand
CTTCCAGGTACTTTTTCAGGTATTGGCCGGTATAGCTTTCCGGCACTTGAGCGACTTGCTCCGGGGTGCCGCAGGCGACGAGATGTCCGCCGCCGTCGCCGCCCTCGGGGCCCAGGTCAATGAGATAATCCGCCGTTTTAATGACATCCAGATTGTGCTCGATGACCAGCACCGTGTTCCCCGCGTCCACAAGCTGCTGCAATACATCAATGAGCTTGTGCACATCCGCGCTGTGCAGGCCGGTGGTGGGCTCGTCCAGAATATAGATGGTCTTGCCGGTAGCTACCCGGGCAAGCTCCGTTGCCAGCTTCACCCGCTGGGCTTCGCCGCCGGAGAGGGTGGTGCTGGCCTGGCCCAGCTTCACATAGCCCAGGCCCACCTCCACCAGCATCTGGGCTTTCCTGCGGATTTTGGGCAGATTTTCAAAGAATTCCACCGCTTCCTCGGCGGTCATATCCAGCACCTGGGCGATATTTTTGCCCTTGTACAGAACCTCCAGGGTCTCCCGGTTGTACCGGGCTCCGTGGCAGACCTCACAGGGAACATACACATCCGCCAGGAAGTGCATCTCAATTTTCACCAGGCCGTCGCCGCTGCAGGCTTCGCACCGGCCGCCCTTGACATTGAAGCTGAACCGGCCCGGGCCGTAGCCCCGCATTTTCGCGTCGGCGGTGGAAGCGAACAGGTCCCGGATGTCGTTAAAGAGGCCCGTGTAGGTGGCGGGGTTGGACCGGGGGGTCCGCCCGATGGGGCTCTGGTCAATGTCGATGACCTTGTCCAGGCTCTCAAGACCCTCCACACAGCGGCATTTGCCGGGACGGACCCGGGCGTGATTCAGCTTCCCCAGCAGGGTCTTGTTCAGCACCTCGTTGACCAGGCTGGACTTGCCGGAGCCGGAGACGCCGGTGACGCAGGTGAAGGTCCCCAGGGGGATGGAAACATCAATATTCCGGAGGTTGTTTTCCTGGGCGCCCCGTACGGTCAGAAATTTTCCGTTGCCGGTCCGCCGGGTGCCGGGGACCGGGATCCGGAGCTTGCCGGAAAGGTACCGGCCGGTGATGGACCGGGGGCAGTCAATAATGTCCTGCAGGGTTCCCGCGGCCACGATTTCGCCGCCGTGGCTGCCGGCGCCGGGGCCCACATCCACCAGAAAGTCGGCTGAGCGCATGGTGTCCTCGTCGTGCTCCACGACAATCAGGGTGTTGCCAAGATCCCGCAGGTGCTTCAGGGTGGCCAGCAGCTTGTCATTGTCCCGCTGATGCAGGCCGATGGAGGGCTCGTCCAGAATATACAGCACCCCCATGAGGGAGGAGCCAATCTGGGTGGCCAGCCGGATGCGCTGGCTCTCACCGCCGGACAGGGTGCCCGCCCCCCGGGACAGGGTCAGATAGCTCAGACCCACATCCGACAGGAACTGAAGCCGGGAGCGGATTTCCCGGAGAATCTGCTCGGCCACAATGGCCATATTTCCCTCCAGGCGGAGGTTTTCCGTAAACACCAGGGCGTCTTTCACACTCATCCGGCAGAAATCCATGATGCTGATGCCGCCTACGGTGACCGCCAGCGCGATGTCCGACAGACGGTTTCCCCGGCACTTGGGGCAGGGGGCCGTGGTCATGCACTCTTCCAGCTCCTTCCGGGCGGCATCGGACTGGGTCTCCCGGAAGCGGCGGCCGATATTGTTGAGAATGCCCTCAAAGGGCTGCTCCAGAACCCCCATGCCGTTTCCCCGGTTATAGGTCATCCGCAGCTTTTCCCCGCCGGTGCCGTAGAGAATCACATCCATCACATCCCGGGGAAGCTCCTTCACCGGAACCGTGAGAGAGAAATGGTACTTCTGGGCCAGAGCCTCAAAATACATCCGGAAAATGGAGTCGGTCCGGGCACTCTGCCATCCGGAGGCCTGAATCGCTCCGTCAAAGATGGATTTATTTTTGTCCGGAATCACCAGATCCTCGTCGGGAATCAGCTGGAAGCCCAGTCCGGTGCAGCTGGGGCAGGCTCCCGCGGGATTGTTGAAGGAGAACATTCTCGGCTCCAGCTCCGGCAGACTGACGCCGCAGTCCTCGCAGGCGTAGTTCTGGGAGAAGGTCATCTCCTCCTGGGAGTCTGCCAAAAGAATGGTCACAATTCCGCCGGAGTGGGAGCAGGCCGTCTCAATGGAATCGGTGAGACGGCGGCGCAGACCCTCCTTCAGCACCAGCCGGTCCACCACCAGCTCGATGGTGTGCTTTTTGTTCTTTTCGGGCTTGATTTCCTCCGTCAGGTCGTAGAGGATTCCGTCCACACGGACCCGGGCGAAGCCCTGCTTCCGGGCATCCTCAAAGATTTTCTGATGCTCGCCCTTTTTGCCCCGGATCACCGGGGACAGCACCAGAAACCGGGCGCCGATACCCAGGCTCTCCACCCGGTCCACAATCTGGTCAATGGTCTGACGGCGGATCTCCCTGCCGCACTTGGGGCAGTGAGGGATACCGGCCCGGGCCCACAAAAGACGCAGATAGTCATAGATTTCCGTTACGGTGCCCACGGTGGAACGGGGACTTTTGGAGGTGGTTTTCTGGTCAATGGAAATGGCGGGGGACAGGCCGTCAATGGAATCCACATCCGGCTTGTCCATCTGCCCCAGAAACTGGCGGGCGTAGGAGCTGAGGCTCTCCACATACCGCCGCTGGCCCTCGGCATAGATGGTGTCAAAGGCAAGGCTGGATTTTCCCGAGCCGCTGAGGCCCGTAAAGACCACCAGCTTGTCCCGGGGGATGGTCAGGTCCACGTTTTTCAGATTGTTTTCTCTTGCACCCTGAATGCGAATGGTATCGTTCATAAACCCGCTCCTGCATGAAATGAAATTCATCCTATTATAGCATATTCTGCCCAAAGGTACAAGAGCTTTTTCAAACAAAATTTCGGAAAAGGAGGGAAGGAAAACCGGTATCACGGTTACTTGTGATACCGGCTGCCTGCCTGAATGGACTCCGCCCGATAGAGCTGTTCCAGCACCATAATCCGGGCAAGGTGATGGGGGAAGGTCATTTTTCCCATGGAAAGGAGAAAATCCGCTTTTTGTTTCACCTCCGGGGCAATGCCGAAGGAGGAGCCGATGAGAAAGCAGGCGGAGGACTTTCCCATATTTTTTACCTGTGACAGCTTTGCGGCGAAGTCCTCGCTGCTGATGATTTTACCCTCGGGGGTGAATACGCACAGCCAGGCCCCCCTGGGCACCGCCGCCAGAATGGCCTCGGCTTCCCTGGAAAGCCCCGCGGCGATCTCGGCAGGGGAGGGGTTCTCCGGCAGGCGGTATTCCGGCAGCTCCACAAGCTTGAACCGGCAGTAGCCCCCCAGCCGCTTTTCATATTCCGCGGCGGCGGACAGATAGAATTTTTCCTTCAGTTTTCCCATGGCAATCAGGGTGATTTCAAACATGTTCACGTCCTCCAAGGA
>CAMEIK010000171.1 GCA_945918315.1 uncultured Clostridia bacterium | reverse complement strand
TTAATTGTCCAAGGTGTTTCATCTTGCGTTATTCAATTTACAAGGTACAGGCGCTGTCCTTGCGGTCAGCTTCGATATATTACCACGCAGCTTTTAATTTGTCAAGCAATATTTTTGATTTTTTTAAATAATTTTTAAAACATCTGTTGTTTCCTGACATTTTCTAAGGCAGCACCGCATAAATCGGAAGGAAGCTCAGCGAGAGATCTTGTGCCGATTCAAATTTCCAAGAATTCTGAAATACTGTATGTATTTCAACTGCGGAACCGGTGCAAAAGATCCGCTGAGATCCGCGGACGCATTTGTGCGGTGTTGCCATAATTCTTCCGAAAATTATGCCGGAGCCATTCGGCCCCGGCATAAGGAAAATATGGATTACTCAGCATCATCCAGCAATCCGTAACCCCCATCATTCCGACGATATACGACAGCAAAAGACCCACCGTTGTCCTCGTCGCGGAACGCAAAGAAGTTATGTCCCAGCAAATTCATCTGTAGAACAGCTTCCTCACGGGTCATTGGTTTAAACTGGAATTGCTTCGTGCGAATAATTGTCAGGTCATCTTCAGCAACTTCGGGCGCAAAGGACGTTTCCTCCTGAACAGTACGGGTAAACGCGTCCTGCCGCAGACGACGGGCCAAACGTGTTTTGTTTTTGCGAATCTGTCCCTCGATCGTTCCAACCGCTGCATCAATGGACGCAAACATATCAGAAGTACTCTCGCTTGCCCGGAACCAGGTGCCAGCTCCATGAACTGTCAGTTCGACTTGATTCCGATTCTTTTCAACAGAAAAGACAATTAGCGCTTCCGCATCCTCCTCAAAGAAACGGCTCAGCTTCATTACCTTTTTCTCAGCATAAGCATGTACTTTTTCCGGAAGTTTGACTTTCTTTTCACTATACTGGAATTTCATATGCGGCAGCTCCTTTCCTTTCACCGATTTACCGGTGTATATATAGTATACCACCTTTTTACAATTCCGGCAAGTGTTCTTGGCAATATTGCTGAATTGTTTACACTTTTGTTACGAGTCTATGTCATCCTCCCCGTCCAAAAGCTCTGTCATCGTCAAGTTATAAATCGTTTCTGCCTTTGACTCAAAGAGTTTTCCCAGGCGAATGGCCTGTCTTTGGTTCGGGGCCACAAGTTCAAGCGTCATCAGGTTTCCCTGCTCATCGTCCAAGGCCATAATTACAGAATAATCACCGTTTTCCCGGGGAATGACCTGAGTCTTCACAAAACTGCTGCGTCGAAGCTGTCTGTTGAACCGTGCAACCGCGTTTTCAGCACGGCAGCGGACAGTATAGGCGATGGAGTCTTCCGTTAAGGAACCATCCGCTTTTCCTTTATCCGTAATCTCATAGCAGTCATTCTCAAGGGCTTTCAGATGGCCGGAAGTAACCATCTGAGGGATTGCCGTGCACACATCAAAATAGCTCAGGCAGTCATCCTGATAGCACAGCTCGTAAATCTGCTGTGTGTTGACAGGGTACCCAACCCTGGACATGACAAAGAGAATCAAAACTTTCACATCCAGCATATCATGGATAAATCCAAGTCTTTGCATTTTTTGTCACCCCTTTATTTCTAATTATACAGTTTCTATGAAAAAAATCAAGGGAAATAGACAGAAAAGCCTGAGCAGTTTGTCTTGGAACCATTTTCTCCATACCGGAATACTATTATGAAAAGGAGGTAATCTGATGCAAGCTCCTCTTCTATACCCTGTCGGGACGACTCAAGCATGTAAATTTGCTGCGGACATATTAAAAAAGAGACGCATTCAGATAACCGACCATCCTTCGCCGGATGTCACCGACCTTCTTCTGGATATCCCAAGCTTCTGTCCCAACGGAACACTTCGATCCGGGGAGGATATTCAATTCTATCTGGAATGCCTTCCTTCCCATATTCGAATAATCGGAGGAAACATCGACGGCTTTATCCCGGAAACCTATCAAAAAACAGATCTTTTACGGGATCCGGAATATGTGGCTCAGAACGCGTCCATAACCGCTTCCTGCGCTATAATGATCGCTGCCCAGAAACTACCGGTTACCCTCCCCCTAGCTTCTGTTTTGGTCATCGGATGGGGACGTATCGGGAAATGCCTCGCCCATCAGTTAAAAGGAATGGGCGCAGATCCAATCGTTGCGGCTCGAAAAGAATCGGACCGCGCCATACTCCGTGCGCTTGGTTACCGAACCGCTTCCATTCATTCACTTCGGCAGATTCTGCCAGCAGTTCGGATTCTTTTTAACACAGCACCGGCCCCCGTTTTGTGCGAGGAAGACTTTGCAGACGCGCCGGAATGTCTGAAGATTGATCTTGCATCCAGTCCTGGGATTATTTGTCCTGACACAATTCACGCAAGGGGGCTGCCCGGAATCCACGCACCGGAAAGCTCCGGACAGCTCATTGCAGACACGGTTTGCCGGCTGCTTATGGAGGAATCAAAATGAATATTGGTTTTTGTATGTGCGGCTCTTTCTGTACATTCTCCAAAGTATTTGCCGTTTTAGAAGAATTAGCAAAGACTCACACGGTATATCCAATTTTTTCCCAAAATACAGCACGCACGGACAGCCGGTTCGGAACTGCAGAGGCCCATCTTCACCGGGCAGAGGAAATCTGCGGTAACCCTGTCTGGCGTGAGATTTCCGAAGTGGAACCCATCGGCCCGAAAAAGCTGCTGGATATCCTGATCATAGCTCCTTGCACCGGAAACACACTGGCGAAGCTTGCCCACAGCATCGCAGACACCAGCGTTACTATGGCCGCAAAAAGCCATCTGCGAAACTCACGTCCCGTTCTGATTGCAGTTTCAACCAATGACGGCCTTGCCGGAGCAGCCGAAAACATCGGCCGACTGCTCGTGAAGAAAAACCATTATTTTGTTCCCTTCGGACAGGACGATCCCATAAACAAACCCACGTCGTTGGTCGCCGATTTTGCCCGTATTCCCGATACAATAGACGCTGCCTTGCTGGGTATCCAGCTGCAGCCCATCCTCCTTCGAAGTTAAGGCAACACCGCACAATTCGGCAAGAGCCGGTGGCGAGGGATTTTTCCTCAGCCGAACGTTTGGAAAACAGGGGAATCCTTTGTGTATTTCCTGTTTTCCAAACTGCGCGGATGGGGGAAAAGACCCGCCATCCTGCCGCAGATGTATTTGTGCGGTGTTGCCTTAAAAGCGTAAAAGGAAAGGGGCATCCTATCAGATGTCCCCTTTCGTCGCATGACATATCCATTTAGCTTTAGGGAAACTCTGATTAAATCGGCAAGAGCTGACGGTAGAAGATTTTGACTCAGACGAAAGTTTCAAAAATGAGGGAATGCTGTATGTATTCCCCATTTTTGAAACTGCACGGCTGAGGAAAAAGATTCGCCGCTCAGCCGCAGACGATTTATTCAGAGGTTCCTTAGATCAGTCCGTTCCCACGGCCGTTCCGCAATTCCAAAATGGCCATGCAGA
>CAMEIK010000170.1 GCA_945918315.1 uncultured Clostridia bacterium | reverse complement strand
ATCATTTCAAAATCGTCCCGCAGGGACACAATCATTGTCAACTGTCAACTGTCAACTGTCAATTGTCAATTCGGCGAAGCCGCTAAATTCCAATTTCCCGCGCTGCCGTGCGATGCCGATGGTCACCCAGGTTTCCATACGGTATTACCGGTCAAACAGGGGCTTGACCTTTTGGCGGTAAATACGCGTAAACAGCAACGCCATCACAAATCCGCTGGCTATCTCCGCCACAGGGAATGCCCACCACACATTATGGACATCGCCCGTCAGGCTCAGAAGATAGGCAACCGGCAGCAGCACAAACAGCTGGCGGCACAACGACACGATGGTGGAATAGATTCCGTTTCCCAAAGCCTGGAAACAGGCGCCCAGAATAATGCAGAAGGCAGCAACCGGGAAATGGATGCTGATAATCCGCAGGGCGCTGGTGCCGATGGCAAGAAAATCCTCCGAGGGGTTGAACAGCCCCAGCAGAACATCGGGTGCCAGTTGGAACGCCAGCAGTCCCGCCAGCATAATCCCAACGGCGATTCCGCAGGCCCACCGCAGGGTCCTTACGATTCTGTCCGGTTTCTTCGCGCCGTAATTGTAGGCGATAATGGAAATGGTGGCACTGTTCATACCGAACAGGGGCATGAAGAAAAAGCTCTGGAGCTTATAGTAGATGCCGAAGACCCCGGTTGCGGTCTCCTGGAAGCTCTGGAGGATCTGATTCATGCCAAAATTCATAACGGAGCCGATGGCGTTCATCACAATGGCAGGGACGCCCACCGCCAGAATGGGGCCAACCGTCCCGGCCTTCGGCTTCAGGAACCGCCAGGAGAAGCGGATATCGGAATTGTACCGGAGGTTAAAGAAGATACACAGGCAGGCCCCGATCCACTGTCCGATTACGGTCGCCACCGCCGCACCGGCTACGCCCATGGCCGGGATGCCAAACCGGCCGTGAATAAAGATGGGGTCGAGAATAATGTTGATGATCGCGCCTGTTGCCTGGACCACCATGGAGTGCATCGTCCGCCCCGTGGCCTGAAGCAGCCGCTCCCCCAGAATCTCAAGGAACATACCCATGGTAAAAACACAGCAGATCCTGGTATAGGCAATGCCGCTTTCCACAGTCTCCGCGACCTGAGACTGCATGGAAAAATATCTGCGGACGCCGAACAGACCGAAGAGCACGAACAGCACCACGGCAATCAGCTCAAGAAGAATTCCGTTTCCCGCCGCGCGATCCGCGGCCTCCTGATTCTTCTGCCCCAGGCTCTTGGACAGCAGGCTGTTTACACCAACACCCAGTCCCACCGCGAAGCCCACCTGCAGATTTTGCACCGGGAAGGCCAGAGACAGGGCGGTAACCGCGCTTTCGGACACCTGGGACACATAGATACTGTCCACAATATTATACAGCGCCTGAACCAGCATGGAAATAATCATGGGCAGGGCCATATTCATCAGGAGCTTCGGTACGGGCATCACGCCCATCTTGTTTTCTGCCAAGGTTTTTGTTTCCATATTCTCTCCTAAAGTATATGTTTTCGTCTTCATTATAGCGAATTATTCTCCGGATGCAAGCAAAAAAACACCTTGCTGAAGGCCGGAGCCTCCATTTTACGCTTTTTCCTGAAAAAGGGGTATACTTTTCCGCTCAGATTTGGTATACTGGAAAAAACAGGAGGAGAAATGTATGCAAAAAGTATTGGATCAGATTTCCGAAAAAATGGCCCGGGCCTTTGCTGCCGCGGGCTACGACCCATCCTATGGAAAAGTAACGGTGTCCAACCGTCCGGACCTGTGCGAATATCAGTGCAACGGCGCTCTTGCCGCCGCCAAGCAGTATCACTGCGCTCCCATTCAGATTGCCCGGGCAGTAGCGGAGCAGCTGGACCAGGGGGACTACGACATGGTGGAGGCGGTCATGCCGGGCTTCATCAACCTGAAGCTCTCCGGGGCCTTTCTTCAGCAGTATGTGGAAGCCATGCGCACCGAGCCGGACTTCGGCACGGAAAAGTCCGGTGCCGGGAAGACCGTGGTGGTGGACTACGGCGGGGCCAATGTGGCAAAGCCCCTGCACATCGGTCACCTCCGCCCCGCCATTATCGGCGAAGCCCTGAAGCGGCTGCACCGGTATCTGGGCTACCATACCATCGGCGACGTGCATCTGGGCGACTGGGGCCTGCAGATGGGTCTGATTATTGCCGAGCTTCACCGCCGGCAGCCGGAGCTTCCCTATTTTGACGAAGCCTTTACCGGCCCCTATCCCACAGAGCCGCCCTTTACCCTGTCGGAGCTGGAGGAAATTTACCCAACCGCCTCCGCCCGGAAAAAGGAGGATGCGGACTTCGCCCGGGAAGCCCACATTGCCACCTTTGAGCTTCAGAAGGGCCGCCCCGGCTACCGGGCCATCTGGCAGCACATTATGCATGTGTCCCTTGCCGATCTGCACCGGCTATATGACGCCCTGGATGTTCACTTTGATGTATGGCTGGGAGAGAGCGACGCGGACCCCCTGATCCCGGATATGCTGGCGGACCTGAAGCAGCGGGGCTTCGCCGTGGAGAGCGAGGGCGCCCTGGTCTTCCCCGTGGCAGAGCCCACGGACCGGAAGGAAGTCCCCCCCTGCATTCTGGTCAAGTCCGACGGCGCCGCTATCTACGCCACCACGGACCTGGCGACCCTGGTTCAGCGGCAGCGGGACTACGCCCCGGACAAGATTCTCTATGTCACCGACAAGCGCCAGGCCCTGCATTTTGAGCAGGTATTCCGGGCGGCGAAGAAGAGCGGCATCATCCCCGAAGCCACCCACTTAGAGCACCTGGGCCACGGCACCATGAACGGCAGCGACGGCAAGCCCTTCAAGACCAGAGACGGCGGCGTTATGCGGCTGGAAACCCTCCTTGCGGATATGACAGCCTTTGTCCGTGCCAAGGTGGTGGAAAACCGGATTGTGGAGGACAGCGAGGTGGACGCCACCACCGCGAAAATCACCCTGGCCGCCCTCAAGTACGGCGACCTGTCCAACCAGCCTACCAAGGACTACAATTTTGATGTGGAGCGGTTTGCCGCCTTCGAGGGCAACACCGGTCCCTACCTGCTGTACACCATCGTCCGGATCAAGAGCATCCTGGCCAAGTACGGCGCATGGGAGAGTCTTCCCATCCAGGCCCCTGCCAATCCCTTTGCCAAGGATGTGATGCTGGCTCTTACCAAGTTCGGCCCCACGCTGGAAACCGCTTTGCGTTCCTCCAGCCCCAACGTGCTGTGTGCGTATCTGTTTGATCTGGCCGGCGCCGTCAACAAATTCTACCACGAAACCCGGATCCTCACCGAGGAAAACAAAACTCTGCGGGAAGGGTACATTTCCCTCATCGGCCTTGCCCTGAACGTTCTGGAAACCGGCATCCACCTACTGGGCTTTTCCGCCCCGGAGAAAATGTAAAGGGAGCCTCCCGCGGCCGCTGTGTAAATTGGAATTTGCCCGCAGGGCGGGCGGCCA
>CAMEIK010000169.1 GCA_945918315.1 uncultured Clostridia bacterium | reverse complement strand
GTGAAAAGCACTTACAGCAATGTTTCTCTTTTTTACAAAAGTACTGATCACACAGAGGGCCATTTGGCCGGTGCTTTGGGTCAAATCCATCCGCAAAGATGCCTGCGGATATTCCGCGTTTTCCCTCCCCGGAGGAAAAACGTAAGCCGGAGAGCAGTGGAAAAAGGCATCCAAAAGGCGCATACAGCGATTCTTCTGAAGGACAGGGCTAGGGGTAACACCTGAACCTTACGCGGCGCAAAAACCGCTGTCAGCCAAGGCGCCTTGTTTATCGGAAAGATGCGGACAGCAATACACAAGGATACCGGCAGTTAACCGGTGGGACCTACCAGCCGCATCTTGTAAAAGGCACAGACAGCAAGAAAAGCTTGTAATGTCGATCCTATGGTCCTGTGCGTTCCGCACGGATTGCTTCCCCTCTGGGGCTGTGCCTTGTTTCGACCATATCAATCCTAAGGAGGGATTTTCATGTTGGAAGCTATCAAAACGGAAGCGAACCGCACCTATACGGAAAACGGCGCGGTAACCTATGCCACCACCGGTTCGGATTGTCTGGACCTGTTTGCCACCATCGGCGCCCTGAGAAGCGCCCAGGAGCGGGAGATTCAGAACCGTTTCCTGCGGGCCTATACGGAAAATCCCGACCTGGCGATGAAGACCCTTTTCTTTGCCCGGGATATCCGGGGCGGTCTTGGGGAGAGGAAAGTATTCCGGGTGTGCCTGCAGTGGCTGGCCCACAACGCCCCCGGTTCCGTCAGGAAAAACATTGCCTATGTGGCCGAATTCGGCCGTTGGGATGATCTGCTGAGCCTGATGGACACGCCCTGCGAAAAGGATGCCCTGGAGCGGATTGGAAAGCAGCTGGAAGATGACCTGAACGCGTTGGATATTGGCGACGATGTCAGCCTGCTTGCCAAGTGGCTGCCCTCCGTCAACGCATCCTGTGCCCGGACGGTGGCCTATGCCAAACGCATCGCCCGTTTCCTGGGCATGACCGATTCCGCCTACCGCAAGACCCTGGTGAAGCTCCGGCAGCGCATCCGCATCATCGAGAACAACCTCCGGGAAAAGGACTACACCTTTGACTACGCAAAGCAGCCTGCCAAGGCCATGTTCAAGTACCGCAAGGCGTTTTACCGCAACGACGGCCAGCGCTACGCGGAGTTTCTGAGCAGGGTTTCCCGGGGAGAAGCGCAGCTGCACACCGGTACGCTCACCCCTTACGAGATAATTAAGCCCTTCTTCCTGGACAAGGTCAGCGACCAGGAGGCAAATGCCGCGGATGTGACCTGGAAGGCCCAGGAGGATTTCACCGGCAGGGAAAACGCGCTGGTGGTGATTGACGGTTCCGGGTCCATGTATTGCCGGACCGACCCTATGCCTGCGGCGGTGGCCCTTTCTCTGGGCATTTACTTTGCCGAGCGAAACACCGGCGCCTTCCGCAACCACTTCATTACCTTCTCCGAGAACCCCCGGTTGGTGGAAATCAAGGGAGATACCATTCTGGAAAAGGTCCGGTACTGCAGTCTCTTTAACGAGGTAGCGAATACCAACATCCAGAGGGTATTTGAGCTGATTCTCCGGGCAGCCGTCAAAAACAACGTCCCCCAGTCCGAAATGCCCACGAAGCTGTATATCATCTCCGATATGGAGTTTGATTTCTGTACCAGCGGCGCGGAGCTTACGAACTTCCAGTACGCAAAGAAGCTCTTCGCGGAAGCCGGCTACCCCCTGCCCCAGGTGGTATTCTGGAATGTCCAGAGCCGCAACACCCAGCAGCCTGTGACCCGGAACGAGCAGGGTGTGGCGTTGGTCAGCGGCTGCACCCCCAGAATCTTCCGCATGCTCAGCAGCGGGATGCTGTCCCCTCTGGGCTATATGCTGGACATCCTCGGGGCGGAGCGGTACGCCATAATCGCGGCATAAGCGGCAGACACTGGCTGACATACATATGTCCCGGGCGTCTCAGGGAATTGGACCCTCCGCCGCCGGGTCGCTCCGGCAGCCCAGCCAAAGATAGGCTGGCTTCTTCCGGGAGCGAAGGCAGTTTTGCAAAGGGGTGGAGCAGGCGCACACGATACGCCGCTCCACCCTGATTTTATTCCGGAAAGGGGTTGTGACGATGATAGAAGTCGTTGGAAAATACAATACCGCCCTCTGCTACACCGGCCAGTTGGACGAAACCGCCGCCGGGCAGATCCAGGCGGTCTGCGACGAACCCGCCTTCGCGGATTGCAGGATCCGCGTTATGCCCGATGTCCACGCGGGAATGGGCTGCACCATCGGCACCACCATGACCATCACGGACAAGATCGTTCCGGGCATGGTGGGCGTGGACATCGGCTGCGGCATGGAAACCGTCCGGGTTTCGGAAAAAGAAATGGACTTTGCAAAGCTGGACGGGCTGATTCGCTCCCAGATTCCCTGCGGCCGTGAAGTACGCGCCACGCCCCATGATCTGAACGGGGAGATTGACCTGACCCAGCTTCGCTGCAGCCCCTATGTGGATCTGAACCGGGCCCGAAAGAGCATCGGCACCCTGGGCGGCGGCAACCATTTTATCGAAGTCGACCGGGGCGAAAACGGCAGTCTCTATGTCGTGGTTCATTCCGGTTCCCGCCACATCGGCAACGAGGTGGCAAAATACTACCAGGACGAAGGCAGGAAGGCCTTCTGGGGCGGCGCCCGGTATCAGGTGGATGCCACGGTTGCCGAGCTGAAGGCCCAGGGCCGTTTCCGGGAGATTCAGCCCACCATCCACCGCCTGCGGCAGGAGCATGCAATTCCCCTTCCCGGGGACCTTGCCTATGTGCAGGGGCCGCTGTTTGAGGATTACCTCCACGACATGAAGATAATCCAGCATTTTGCCGCCCTCAACCGGAAAGCCATGATGGAGGTGATCCTCACCGGGATGGAGCTGACCCCTGTGGAGCAATTTACCACCATCCACAATTACATCGACACGGAAAACAGGATTCTGCGCAAGGGCGCCGTAGCAGCCTGCAAAGGGCAGAAGCTGCTGATTCCCATCAACATGCGTGACGGCAGCCTGATTTGTATCGGGAAGGGCAACCCCGACTGGAACTTCTCCGCCCCCCACGGCGCGGGCAGACTTATGAGCCGTAAGGAAGCCTTTCAACGGCTGAGTTTGGAGGAATACCGCAGGCAGATGGAGGGGATCTTCACCACCTGCGTGGACCGTACCACGCTGGACGAGGCTCCCATGGCCTACAAGGGCATGGACGAGATCCTATCCCACATTGGTCCCACTGCCGAAATTGTGGAACGGATTATCCCCCTTTACAACTTCAAGGCCGCCGAATAACTTTATGAGTGTATCGGTTTTCGCCACCAGTCCAGCAAATTGGAATTTGCCGTACCACACAGCGATACCGAGCGGTACCCAAAGGTGAAACGACAACACACCACGTTCGTCACGGCTTGGCTGCCGGCACTGCCGGCCACGACCTGGCCGCCCGCCCTGCGGGCCAAATT
>CAMEIK010000168.1 GCA_945918315.1 uncultured Clostridia bacterium | reverse complement strand
ACTGCTTGCGCATGGCGGGCATCTTATTTCGGCGGGTTCGGATTGATGTTGACTTCCGGTGAACGGTACACAGCATCCTCTTCAAGCAGCATTCCCTGCCCGAAGCTGCCGTGTCTTCCAGCTGACAGGCCGTCCGTATTATGTCCGCATTCTCTCTTGATTCCCTCCCCTGCCGATTGTGCCGGGAAGGGGCCCACTGAAAAGGTGTTTACGACAGGCAGAGGATCCGTTGCTTCAAGTGGCGGAATCATCTCCCATGTAGATCATACGATCAAAAACTCATTCTCTTGTTCCAGATACCTGCAGAACGAAAAAATCCCGCAAAGGACTTCCGGCGGAAATCCCTGCCTGTCCTCCAGATTCCATCCCCCCGCAATGCCCTTGTGAACAATACGCAGTAGCTCCTGTCCAGCCCCATTCCGCAGAGAGTAGCTCCGGCTGTTGTCCATGATCAGACTGTAATCGGCGTCTTTTGCCGTGATGGATGCGTGATCGACTTTTGGCATTCTGCAAATCGGCCAGCCAACCGCATCCGGGTTGTCACTTTCCGAATAGCCCGGGTAGGCTACCGCGATTCTTTCACCATTTCCGCTGACCATAACATACTCTTTGCCGCGTACATCACCGGTGTATCCGCCGCATGGATCGCAGGGGCAAATATCTGTTTTTGCCACCGGCTCATCGCTGTTTTTGTAAATCTTTTTCACGGGTCCTATTACGGAACTCTTTATCTTTGCCAGCACCTCCTGGGAGGTCTCCGCAGTCAGAATGCCGGATTGTATGGTATATCGCATTTCCTTCCCTCCTTCAAAAAATCCCATAGAGCAGGATTCCGGCAATCCCGGAACCTGCCATGACCCACAGCGGGTTCAGTTTCCACTTCCTCAGCACAAGGAACCCCACCAAAAAAATCCCTGCCGCAATAAGGTTGATGGTACTCAGATCCTCCGGCAGACTTCTCTGCCCGTAAACCGCCAGGATCAGGAGAGAGATCCCCGCGGAAGCGATCATGGAAATTACCGCGGGACGAAGCCCTGCCAGAATGCCCTGAACAATGCTCAGACCCCGAAACCGGTAGTAAACATACGCAAGGCTCAGGACGATGACACAGGAGGGAAATACACACCCAATGGTGGAAACAATGGCTCCCGGCAGGCCGGCAACCTGAATCCCCACAAAGGTCGCGGAATTGATGGCAATGGGGCCGGGCGTCATTTCCGCTATGGTCATAATATCGGCAAACTGCGTCATGGTCAGCCAGGGATGGATATCCACCACCTGATTCTGGATCAGCGGCATGGCGGCATAACCGCCGCCGATGCTGAACAGGCCGATCTGAAAAAAACTCCAGAATAGCTGCAAATAGGTCACGCGCCCCTCGCCTCCCGCAGAATGGCTTCCCGCTTCCAGGTTTCCATAGCGCCAATGACACCGCAAACGGCAATCACGATGATGATATTGACATCAAAGAATCGCACAGCGACAAAGGACCCAAGCATGACAAGGACCGGAAGCGCTTTCTTTTTCTGAAAAACGGTTTTTGCCATATTACAGACCACGTCAAAAATTACCGCTGCCACCCCGCAGAGCATACCGGCCATGGCCATATTCACAATGGCATTGTCCCGGAAGGCCTGATAGAACAGGGAAATGACAGAAAGGATTATCAGCGGCGGCAATACGGTGCCCAGAACCGTCAGCAACGCTCCCGGTACTCCCGCCACATGATAGCCCACAAGGATGGAGGCGTTGACCGCAATCGCGCCGGGCGAGGATTGGGCAATGGCGGTCAGGTCCAACATCTCCTGCTCCTCAATCCACCCCAGCTGCTCCACAAACCGCTGGCGCATCAGCGGAATGATGACAAAGCCGCCGCCAAAGGTACAGGCGCTCAGCTTGAGGGTCGAAAAAAACAACTCCCGGTACACATGGCTTTTCGGTTCTTTCAAAATCTCACGCCCTTTCTCCAGTTTGCTTCATTATACACCTTGCTTTTTGATAATAGAAATAATATAATATTAGAAATTCCATAAGCAAATCAATATAAGGAGCGCGCTATGACCTTACGCCACATGATGATTTTCCGGGCAGTCTGCGAAACAGGCTTTCATTTTACAAAAGCGGCTGAAGCACTGCATATGACCCAGCCCGCGGTCAGCCTTGCCATCAAGGAATTGGAACAGTATTACGGGGTCCATCTGTTTGATCGATTCGGGCGAAAGCTGCACATCACCGATGCGGGGAAACAGTTTCTGCAATACGCGATTCACATCTGCGATCTGTTTCAGGACATGGAGACCCAGCTGCGGGATTGGGGCTCCAAAGGTCTTCTCAGAGTTGGGGCAAGCATCACCATCGGCTCTCAATTTTTGCCAAGCTATGTAAAAGCCTTTTCCAATCGTTTCCCCTCCGTCGATGTTCGTGTCGTTGTGGAACAGGCGGACAGATTGGAGAAAAAGCTGCTGGCAAATGAGCTGGACTGCGCTTTGACGGAGGGCATAGCCCACGACCCAAGCATCGTGTCAGAACCCTATATGGAAGATCATCTGAGTGTGGTCTGTGCCGCTGACAGGGGGTGGCACCAGGGACAGATCATCCCGATCGAAGAATTTCAAAAGGAGCGTTTTCTTCTGCGGGAGCACGGAAGCGGAACAAGAGAAGTATTCGACCGCGCCATTGCACAGGCAGGCATCCACATCACTCCCATTTGGGAAGCCATGAGTACCACCGCCCTTGTCAACGCGGTCATAAATGGCTTGGGGATTGCCGTTCTGCCCCACAGGATGATCCTTCCGGCGCTAAACCAGGGTTTGATTGTCACGGTGGCTGTTCAGAATCTGGTTTTTCGGCGGAATTTCTACATCATCCGCCACAAGGATAAATTCCTGACCGACGCGGCAAAAGGCTTTATGGAGCTCTGCAGAAACTATGAGACGGATTATCCGTTTCCCCGGTACAACGGCTTGTTTGAGTAGGAGAAAGCAATCGTACGGAATCGGCTGGTACTCCCCCAAGCACTCCCGGCGCGTCAGGTTTTCTTTGGCTCTCTCCTTGCGGCGAAGATTGGCGAAAAGGCCGATTGTGCAAAGAAGGGAAAACGGAGGGCAATATCTCCCAAAACACAAAAGGCCCTGAGAAACGCAAACTTCTCAGGGCTTTAAAACCTCGGTACTTCTCTATCCGCGCACACAACCGCGGCGTTGTCTGCCTTCGGCAGGTTTGGGTGGAGAATTCCCGTGCGTTTGCTGTCGGGCAAGCATCACACGGCAGCTTTCCCCATACATTTGCCGCGAAATACCTTTGGTTTTCGGGTGAATACATGTTGCAGGGAACAAATAGATATATAAGAATCACAAAAGTTCCCTAAACGGGCCGTGTCCCCGGTCAAAGGGCCGGGGACGGATTGTTTTCCGGATGTTTGGCGAGGCGCTCTTCCACCCGCTCACACATGGGCCGGCAGAGCCGGGGAGCATGGCATTTTTTCACCGGTTCCGGCCC
>CAMEIK010000167.1 GCA_945918315.1 uncultured Clostridia bacterium | reverse complement strand
TCGTCCCGCAGGGACACCACAATTGTCAACTGTCAACTGTCAATTGTCAATTCGGCGAAGCCGTCAAATTCCTATTTCCCGCACTGCCCTTTGGGACCGCGTCGTCTTACAAGTCGCTGTTGAGCAGATATTCCCTTACCACCACGGCGGCGGCGCCTCTGGCGCCCCGGTCGGGGCTGTACGGCAGGAAGCAGAACCGGGTTTTGTCCACATGGACCCGGAACATATTCCGCCGGGCCGACCCCAGCAGCAGGTCCCGGTTCCGTTCGCTGTCCAGAATGTGCCCGTCCAGCATCACGGTTCTGGGAGCAACGGTATTGATGGTATTGGCCAGGGCAATGCCAAGATAGTCCAGCACATCCTCCATCACAAGATTGACCTTTTCATCCCCCATATCCTGGGCCTTCAGCACCTGGTCCATGGTCAGCTTCTCCGGGTCCGCGCAAAGGGCCGTCAGGGCCGTGGAGGCTCCCGACTCCATAAGCTCCCGGCACCGGCGAAGCACCGCCCGCTCTCCCGCCAGGGCCTCCAGACAGCCCCGGTTGCCGCAGGTGGGACACACCGGGCCGCCCCGCTGCACCACCGTATGGCCGATTTCTCCGGCGGCGGCAGACTGCCCATACAGCACCCTGCCGTCAATCATCAGCTGGCAGGCCATGCCGTAGGACACGAGGAAATAGGCAAAGGGCTCCGCCGTGACACTGCGGTCAAACAGGTCCGCGCCGATCATCCGGGCCCGGGCATTGTTTTCCACCACCACCCGGACGCCCAGGCGCTGCCCCAGCTCCGCGGCCAGGTCATGCTCCGTCCAGCCCGGCTGAAAGGTGGTATAGATTTTTCCGGCGCTGCCGTCAATGAGGCCGGGAAGGCAAATGCCCACCCCCAGCAGCTTCTCCGTGGCGCTGCCCGCCTCCGTGAGAAAATCCGGAATCTCCCGGCTGAGGAGCGCCAGTGTTTTGTCGTATTCGTTCAGAACATTTCCCGTATGCCGGCTGGCAAGGAGATTGCCCTGCAGGTCCGTCAGGACGTAATTAATCCAGTAGGGGCCCACATCCACACCGCAGATATGGTAGGCCGTGGGCACAAATTCCAGCATGACCCGGGGGCGTCCGGCGCCCTTTCCCCCCTCCGGGGCCGGGGCGGCAATCTCCCGCAGCAGCCCCTTGCCGATGAGGGGCGTAACCACACCGGAAATGGTGGGCGTGGTCAGCGACAGCTGCTGGGCCACCTCCACCCGGGAAATGGGACTGTGCTGATAGATATATCTTTTAATCAGGTGATAGTTGCTTCTTTTTAAAAGCAAATGATTGCTGCCCTTTTCGTTCATACGCCACCTCACCGCATTGCCGCGTTTGTCTGTATTATACACGCATCCCAAAGGGAATCCTGAATTGTCCGTTGTCAACCCAATTCCGGTTTCTCTTCCTGCTTTGGAAAACCCCGATCTGTTTATTTCTATTCTAAACAGTCCCGACCCGTTCTGTCAATAGACCCAATGGCCCCGGGGAAACTTTTCCCGGCCTTCCGGCACTATCCGGGGCGGTCTTCCTTTCTCCGCCGGCAGAAATATTTCTCCGCCGGAAAAAGAAACCCATAGGCAGACGCCCGAATCTGTGCTACAATAGATGCACGCAATACCCGGGACCCTTTCCGGGCCCTGGCCGCTATGGGCCGGCGGAAGCACCGAATCAACAGATCGTGGAGGAATGATCATGCGGTATTTAGGCATTGACTATTCAGTGAAGCACGCCCCGAAGCTGGACCCCGGCTTCATCCCCTTTGGCGTCTGGCGGGAAGCCTACCTGAAAGGCGCGAAACAGCCCATTGCCATCGCTCTGGAGCGTGACAAGGGCCGTATCTCCGTTCACCGCACCCGCATTTACGGCACCCCGGAAATGGCGGAGGCGGATTACCGGTATGTGGAGCGGTATGTAAAATTCCTGCTCTGGTCCACCGGCGGCTTCCGGGTCAGCGTCTGCGGCTGCTCCGGGCTGGCCCGGCGGCTGCGGGAGGCCTACACCCCCCATGGGGAGCGGAAGTTTGATTTTACCTTTGTCCGGCAGCTGTATGAGCGGGACCTGGAAATTCTGGACCTGCCCCTGGAGGCCTGCCCCGCCGCCAACGAGCGTCCGGAGCCCATGGGCGGCAATATGGACGGCTGCCGCATCGGCTTTGACGCCGGCGGCTCCGACAGAAAAGTTTCCGCCGTCATCGATGGCCAGTGCGTCTACTCCGAGGAGGTGGTCTGGTTCCCCAAGCTTCAGGAGGACCCGGAGTACCACTTCGGTCACATTCTGGAGGCCTTCCGGACCGCCGCCGCCAAGATGCCCCGGGTGGACGGCATCGGCGTTTCCTCCGCCGGTGTCTATATCGGCAATGAGCCCCGGGTGGCGTCCCTGTTTATCAAGGTTCCCCGCTCCGACTGGGACAGAGTGAAAACCATCTACACCCGGGCCGCCGCCGCCATCGGGGATGTGCCGCTGGTGGTGGCCAACGACGGCGACGTGTCCGCCCTGGCCGGGGCCATGGGGCTGGGCGCGGGGAAGCTGATGGGTCTGGCCATGGGCACCTCCGAAGCCGTTGGCTATGTGGACGGGGACCGGAATGTGCTGGGCTGGCTCAATGAGCTTGCCTTTGCCCCCGTTGACCTCCAGCAGGACGCCCTCCAGGACGAATGGAGCACCGACTATGGTGTCGGCTGCAAGTACTTCTCCCAGGATGCCGTCATCAAGCTGTGCCCCGCCGCCGGTATCGAGCTGGAGGAGAACCTGTCCCTGGCGGAAAAGCTGAAGGTTGTCCAGAAGCTCATGGAGGCCGATGACCCCAGAGCCCAGGCCATTTTTGAAACCATCGGCGCCTACTTTGGCTACACGGTGGTCCTGTACTCCCAGTTCTATGACCTGAACTACATCATGCTGATGGGCCGGGTCATGTCCGGCAAGGGCGGCGATACCATTCTGCGGGTCTGCAACGGGATTCTGGCGGAGGAATACCCCGACCTGGCGCGGAAGTGCCGGATCACCCTGCCGGATGAGAAGACCCGCCGGGTCGGCCAGTCCGTTGCCGCCGCGTCCCTGCCCCGGATTTCCTGAATCCCGGCCCGATGTGCCCCGGGGCGGCCCTTCTCTCCCCTCCGCTGTCGGGCGCACTGAAAACCCCCTGCCGGGAATTGCCCCGGCAGGGGGTTCAGCGTGTCAAATAAGCTTCGCAGAATTTGCCGCGTAAGCGGCAAACCGATGGGAATCTATTTTCTGCCGGGGCGTGTACCTGGCAGAAAATACCTCTCAGGCTGCAAGTGTGGAATTTGTTCGCCACAGGCGAACAAATTCTGCGCGCAGTAGCCTGCAAAAATCTGTCGGAAAGCCCCGAAGGGGTTTTTCGACAGTCTCAACCCCCTGCCGGGAATTGCCCCGGCAGGGGGTTTTTGCATTGCGGTATTCCGATGATTACCAGGAGAGCATATTGCGGAACAGGTCCATATACCGGCCCGCGGGGACATTCCAGCTGAAGT
>CAMEIK010000166.1 GCA_945918315.1 uncultured Clostridia bacterium | reverse complement strand
GATTCCTTAATTGTCCATTGTCCATTGTCAATTGTCAATTAAATTCCAATATGTCTGTTTGCGCGGCATAGCCCATATCATTTCGCGTTCCGCATTTTGTATTCATCCCGGGGGGTGTGTTGATTTGAAGCGTATTATTGCCCTGCTGCTTTTGGCGGCGGTGCTTTCCGGCTGCGCCGTCGGGGCGCCTGACGTTCAGCCGCCGGAGGAGGGGGGCCGGCTGACGGTCTATACCTGCCTTGACGAATCCGTGTACGCCCCTCTGATTCTGGAATTTGAAAGCCGTACGGGCATCTGGACGGAGGTGGAGACGGGAACGGCTCCCGGTCTTCTTAGCAGGTGCGGAGACGGCCGCTGCGATGTGCTTCTGGGCTGTGAGATGGATCTGCTGGCGGCCTCCGGTGAAGCGTTTCTTTCCCTGGCAGGTACCGGGGCATCGCTGGATCCCATGTGCCCGCCCTCCGATACCTTCGCCCCCGTGAGCCTCCGGTCCCTGGTTCTGATCTACAATTCCCGATTGATCCGCCAGAATCCGCCCACCGGGCTCCGGAGTCTTCTGGAAAAGGCCTGGCAGGGGCAGATCGCCTTCGCCGACCCGGAAGACTCGGATTTCAGCCGGACGGCCCTGGCGGTGATTCGGACGGAGCTGGGGGATGAAGCCATAGAGGCTTTTGCCGGAAATCTGAGCCGGCTTCTGCCGGACACCCAATCGGTGGTGGAAGCCGTGGCGGAGGGCAGCTTCTGTCTGGCCCTTGCCCCTGAGGACGCGGCCCTTCGTGCGATGGCGGAGGGGGCGGCCCTGACGGTGGTGTACCCCAGTGAGGGGGTCTTCCGGATTGCCCAGGCTGCCGCCGTGCCCGCCGCCGCCCCCCACCCGGATAACGCGGCGGAACTGATTGCCTTTTTGCAGGGGGAGGATGCCCAGCGCTACAATCTGGACAAAAGCGGCCTGGACCCGGTGCCGGAAGACCTGGGCAGGCGAGTGGAGCGGGAAAGATTCTTTGATGCCGCCGCCGCGGGGCAGGAGCAGCCTTCCCTCATGGCCCTGTGGCAGGCCGGTTGGGAGGAAAGGCCATGATGGAGTGGATACGCAAATCCTTTCGCAACCGAATTTTCGCCTCCGTGATGCTCATTACCCTGCTGCCCATTCTCCTGAGTAATGTTCTGTTTCTGAGCTATCAGGTGGGCAGAACCGACCGGGACCAGAAACGGGCGGCGGAAGCCGTGCTTGCGGCCAGCCGGGAGCGGCTTTCCGGTCTCACAGACCGGATGGAGCAGGCGGCGAAAAAACTGTCCGGGAGCACGGTGGTCCACAGTGTGCTCCGTCAGGGCAGCGGGGATTCCCGGATTCTCTATCAGGTGCTGTTCCGGGAAACGGAGGAGCTGCGGTCCCTGGTCCGGGTGGACATCTGCCTTCCCAACGGAACGCTGTGCGATTCCACGGGCACTACGGACCCGGGGGACTTTCTGCCTTACTGGGGGGTCCTGCACCGGGCATCCCAGTCCGGGGCGCTTACTTACCATATCGGCGCCGGGGAAAACGGGGCCTTCCGGGCGGCCCGGGCGGTGCGGAGCTTCGACGGCGGAATTCTGGGCTACATTGTCTTTACGGTGGGCCATGACAGCCTGGACGACCTGTTTTCCGGGGTGCTGGGGGGCACCGAGGACCTGCTGCTTCTAAACCGGCAGTGGGAGCTGGCCTACGGCTCCCGGCCCGCGGCGGCGGAAAGCTGCGCCGGGGACCTGCGGACAAGGCTCCTTTCGGGGGAGGACATGGGGGTGGACAGCGCAGGAAAGTGCCGGTACGATTTTCTGGAGGACCACACCACCGGCATGACCCTGGTGCTGCGGCAGAATCTGGTGTTTTCCGCCCCGGTCCTGCGCACCTTCTATCTGACAAGCCTTCTGCTGGGCCTTTTGAGCCTGGGGCTGTGTCTGCTCTGCGCCCGGTGGCTCAGCGGCAACCTGTCCCAGCCCGTTCACCGGCTGAGCCGGGCCATGGGCCGGGTCATGGAGGGGGACCTGACGGTGCAGCTGCAGACCAGGCGGGTGGACGAGCTGGGCCGGCTTGCCCATTCCTTCAACCGGATGACCCGGGAGTACCGGGCCAATCTGGAGCGGTCCGTGGAGCACCAGCGGGAGCTGAACGAGACCCGGATCCGGATGATGCAGGCCCAGCTGAACCCCCATTTCCTGTACAACACCCTGGACTCCATGAAGTGGCTGGGGGTGACCCACCGGGTGCCTCAGATCGCGGAGCTGGCCACGGACCTTGCCGCCCTGCTCCGGTTCAGCATCTCCCAGGCGGAGTTTGTCACCGTGGAGCAGGAGCTGGAATTCATCGACCGGTATCTGGAAATCCAGTATATCCGCTTTGAGGACCGGTTTGCCTGTGAGGTGGATGTGGAAGAGCGGTTCCAGCACTGCGAGCTGCCCAAGCTGATTCTGCAGCCCCTGGTGGAGAACGCCATCATTCACGGCGTGGCGGACCAGAACGAGGGCTATATCAAAATTACCGCCTGGGAGGAGGCCGGGGACCTGGTACTCTGAGTATAGGATAACGGCTGCGGCATCCCGGCGGAAACCCTGGAAAAGCTGAAATCCGGCGGGGAGCCGGGAAAGCACCTGGGGCTATACAATGTCAATCAGATTCTGGGGCTTCACTATGGAGAGCGTTACGGCGTCCGGGCGGAAAGCGCCCCGGGCCGGGGCAGCCGGGTCATGGTACGCCTGCCCCTGCGAATCAGAGAGGAGGAAATCCCATGCTGAAGGTTCTTGTGGTGGACGACGAATCCACCGTCCGCAAGGGCATCATTCTGGGTGTGGACTGGGCAAAAATGGACTGCGTGGTGGCAGGGGAGGCCACCAACGGGCTTGAGGGCCTGGAAGCGGCGGAGCGGTACAACCCCAACCTCATTATTACCGATGTGAGGATGCCGAAAATGGACGGCATCGAGATGCTGACCCAGCTCCGGGCCCGGGGCTGCAAGGCCCAGGTAATCCTCCTTACGGCATACAGCGAGTTTTCCTATGCCCGGGCGGCGCTGCAGCTGGGAGCGGTGGACTACCTGCTGAAGCCCTTCCGGGACCAGGAGCTGATTGCCGCCATCCAGCGGGTGCGGCAGCAGGCCCAGGCCCCTGCCGGTCCGCTGCTGCCGGAGGGAATGACCCTGGCAAGGGGAGACAAGAGCAAGTACGTGCTTCAGGCCATGGCCTACATCGCCGACCACTATTCCGACGCCGACATCAGCATTACCACCATTGCCGACAGCCTGGGGGTCAGCGAGGGGCACCTGAGCCATGTGTTCAAGAAGGAGACCAGCTACACGGTGATTTCCTATCTGACCCAATACCGGATTCAGAAGGCCATGGAGCTGCTGCGGGACTGCCGGTGCAAGGTCTATGAGGTGGCGGAGCAGGTGGGCTACCGGGATGTGACCTATTTCAGCTCCACCTTCAAGAAGGTGGCGGGCATGGCCCCCTCGGAATACCAGGACCGCAGCGGCACGGGAAATTGACA